>JBDNGR010000275.1:0-15602 GCA_041689165.1 Coxiellaceae bacterium | reverse complement strand
TCAGGGAAGGCGTAAAAAGTTCCATCGGCAGCGGAGCAGCGAATGCCTGGCATAGCATTTAAACTTTGCTGCACAAAGTCATGCCGTCCTTTATAGGCGTTAACCATCATCGTGATGCTGCTTTGGTCGCCGTTTAAAGCTTCAACCGCGGCTTTCTGTGCAATTGAGCACGGATTGGAAGTGCTTTGCGATTGAATTTTCTTCATCGCATCAATCAATTTTTTAGGCGCTGCGGCATAACCAATACGCCAACCCGTCATGGCATAGGCTTTAGAGACACCATTAACAATCACAGTACGATCGCGTAATTCGGGGCAAAGATTCAGAATATTATGATATTTAGCTTTGTCCCAAATGATGTGTTCGTAAATATCGTCAGCGACCACGACAACTTGCGGATGTTGGCTTAATACTTCGCCGAGTTGTTTTAATTCTTCTGCGGTATAACTGATGCCGGTGGGATTGCTGGGACTATTTAGAATGATCAAACGAGTTTGGGGGGTAATCGCCGCCGCTAATTGCTTAGGTGTAATTTTGTAGCGGTTTTCAAATCCGCTGCGAATAATAACAGGTTCTGCGCCTGCTAGCTTGACCATTTCAGGATAAGAGACCCAGTAAGGAGCTGGAATGATAGCTTCTGCGCCTTCTTCTAAAACGACTTGGGTAAGATTGTAGATGACTTGTTTGGCGCCACAGGACACCATGATTTCATTTGCTTCGTATTGAAGATTGTTTTCACGTGCGAATTTATCAGCAATAGCTTTTTTCAAAGCCGGGATGCCATCAATCGCTGTGTATTTGGTGAAGCCTTCGTTAATCGCTTTGATAGCCGCTTGTTTGATATTGTCAGGAGTGTCGAAGTCCGGCTCGCCAACACTCAAGTTAATAATGTCTTTGCCGGCTGCGATTAGTTCGTTGGTGCGAGCACTGATAGCCAATGTCGCCGAAGGTTTAATTTGTTGAACTCGATGTGTTAGAGTGGTCATGTGGTATTGCCTCTGTTGAACCTAAATCAAAAACGCCAAGTCTAATCAATTTTTTACAGATGAACAGTCTTTTTCAACTACAGTCTAATTTCGAGCCAGCTGGAGATCAACCTAAAGCGATTGAAGAATTGGTGTCGGGTTTAAATGATGGTCTAGCCTATCAGACAGTCTTGGGTGTGACGGGTTCAGGTAAGACCTTCACTGCCGCTAGTGTTATTCAGCGGCTGCAGCGGCCGACCCTGATTTTAGCGCCTAACAAGACCTTGGCCGCACAGCTTTATAGTGAGATGCGCCAATTCTTCCCGCACAACTCGGTTGAGTATTTTGTCTCCTATTATGACTATTATCAGCCGGAGGCTTATGTGCCGTCTTCTGATACCTACATTGAAAAGGACGCCTCGATCAATGAGCATATTGAGCAGATGCGCCTCTCAGCCACTAAGGCTTTGCTCGAGCGCAAGGACGCCATCATTGTAGCGACCGTTTCAGCGATCTATGGTTTAGGTTCGCCAGATTCCTATTTAAGTATGGTGCTGCATTTGAGTCGGGGGGAGCGCATTGATCAACGCAGTATTCTGCGCCGCTTGGCTGAGATGCAATACACCCGTAATGATCAAGCTTTCACGCGTGCGACTTATCGGGTTCGAGGCGATGTGATTGATGTCCATCCAGCCGAGTCCGACATGGAGGCCGTACGGATTGAACTCTTAGATGACGAGGTGGAAGCGCTCAGTTTATTCGATCCTCTAACTGGCAAAGTTTTGCAAAAGCTTCCGCGCCTAACTATATATCCTAAATCGCATTATGTGACTCCTCGTCATAAGTTACTTGAAGCAGTTGATCTGATCAAAGTAGAACTCAAAGAGCGTTTAGCGGAATTCCGGACGCAGAATAAATTGGTCGAAGCGCAACGCTTAGAGCAGCGCACTCAGTATGATATCGAGATGATTGTTGAGCTGGGTTATTGCTCCGGTATTGAAAACTATTCGCGGCTTTTGTCTGGGCGCCAAGCGGGCGAGCCCCCGCCAACACTGTTTGATTATCTGCCGCAAAACGCTTTGCTGGTGATTGATGAATCGCATGTGACGGTGCCGCAGATAGGCGGCATGTATAAGGGCGATCGCGCGCGCAAAGAGAATTTGGTTAACTATGGCTTTCGCTTGCCATCGGCTCTAGACAATCGCCCTTTACGTTTTGACGAATTTGAAAAGCTAATACCGCAAACGATCTTTGTCTCGGCAACGCCAAGTAACTATGAGATGGAGCATAGCGCTAGCATCGTAGAGTTAGTGGTCAGGCCTACCGGCCTGGTGGATCCCGTGGTTGAGATTCGGCCGGTGTTGACGCAGGTGGATGATTTGCTCTCTGAGATACAAAAAAGAGCTGCCATTAACGAACGAGTTTTGGTTACTACGTTAACGAAAAAAATGTCTGAAGATCTGACCCAGTATTTAGCAGAGCATGGGGTGCGGGCACGTTATTTGCATTCAGATATTGATACGGTTGAGCGAGTCGAGATTCTTCGTGATTTGCGAGCCGGAGTTTTTGATGCGCTTATCGGAATTAACTTACTTCGTGAAGGGCTTGATCTACCTGAGGTTTCTTTGGTAGCTATACTCGATGCTGACAAGGAAGGTTTCTTGCGCTCTGAGCGATCTTTAATCCAGACTATTGGACGTGCCGCACGAAACTTGCATGGTAGAGCCATTCTCTATGCCGATAGGATTACGGATTCTATGCAGCGGGCTTTAAGTGAAACCGATCGTCGCCGTAAAATTCAAGAAGAATACAACAAAGCCCATGGCATCACGCCCAAAGGCATTGAAAAGGCGATATACAACATCATTGAGCGCGCGGAAAAACAGTTACAAGTTTCCGATGTTGGATCAGAGTACTTAAGCCTTACACTTAAACAAAAACTTAAAAAGATTAAACAGCTTGAAGAGCAAATGATGCGTCATGCTAAGAACCTGGAATTTGAGCAGGCAGCACAACTAAGAGATGAATTGGCGGCTTTACGGCTAATGATTGAGTGACAAACTTCATTAGGCTGAGTATCGGGTGACGAGATGCTACTATTGACTGCTTGGCTTGTGCGTTCAGTGGATGAGGAATTCTAGTTTATGTTGGACCTAAATCAGTTAATTATCAGTGCCGGCGCCGTGGGTGTTATCAGTGTTATTTTCATTGAGACCGGTTTGTTTGTGGGCTTTTTCCTGCCAGGGGATAGCTTGTTGTTTGCTACGGGTTTGTTGGCTTCAAAATCTATTTTTCAAATCGAATGGATCCTACCCGCTTTATTAATTGCCGCCATTTTGGGTTATACCTTGGCCTACTATTTAGGTCAGAAGATCGGTCATTGGTTAATGCGCCAGCCCGACGCCTGGTGGTTTAAAAAACGCCATCTTAATGATGCTCGTGTATTTTATGAAAAATATGGTCCTAAGGCATTGGTTTTAGGTCGATTAATTCCCGTGGTGCGTAGCTTCTTGCCGGTAGTGGCTGGTATGGCTGAGATGCCATGGCATCGCTATATGAAATGGAATGTGATTGGCGGTTTTGTTTGGGTGATGGGTGTCACCTTAGCAGGTTATTTTTTAGGTCGGCGGATTCCAGGCATGGAGCATTACATACTAGCTATTAGTTTAGGCATTATCTTTGTTTCAGCTTTGCCGGCTGTGTGGCATTTTTGGAAGAATAGATCATAGTTCAGCTACTTGAGAGCACTTTCGAGGCTGACTTAACGGCTCTCAATTCCGTGATTTCCCCGCTCATTAATTTGCGTAATTGTCCTTGCTCATTGAGCAGTAAGAGTTCGCCTTGATCGCCTATGCCTTGTGCTACTCCGTGGATAATTTGTTGGGCCTGCTTAAAAATAAGGGCCTGATTTTTACAATAGTCAAACTCGCGCCACAGCTTAACATAACTAGCTAAGCCGTTAATTTCAATGTCTTTGAAGCAGCTAATGCTTTCATCTAGCAGTATGCCACATAGACGGTTGCGCCTAATCTTGCTTTGGCCTATTTCAGCTAAGCTTGCCCATGGTTGATCGATTTCAGTGTTAGCACTCAGCAGTGTGTTGATGCCGATGCCTAAAATTAATTTGCAGCTCTGGTGTGATTGGGCGATGACCTCTACCAGAATGCCCGCGAGCTTGCGATCCCGCCATAACACATCATTGGGCCACTTAAGCCAGAACTCGTCATTAAAGCCATAGCGCTTTAAGGTGTTCAGAATGATAATGCCGGCGACCAGGCTTAGACCTATAAGCTCAGAAGGATCTTTGTCAAAATGCCAGGCTAGGGAAAAATAGACATTGTTACCATAGGGTGACACCCATTTTCTGCCTCCACGGCCGCGTCCTTGGGTTTGTTGCTCCGCAAAGCAAGCTAGTGGTAAAGCGCATTCTTCACGCGCACTGGTTAAGGCATAATCATTGGTGGATGAGATAGTATCGAGCAGCGCTAGATCTTTTAGGGTTGAGCGGTTTTCAGCTTTAACTTCAGCTAGAATTTCTTTTTCATTCAATAGTTCAATGCTACTTTCTAAACAATAACCTTTGCGTGCTTGAGAGCGGATAATGATACCCGCCGCTTGCAATTGTTGAATACTTTTCCAAATGGCACTTCGTGTCACGCCCAATTGCTGGGCAAGCTTTTCACCCGAATGGGTGGCGCCATCTTGCAGAATTTGCAGCAGTGGAAAGTTTTTCATAGGCATAGCCGATTAATAGTGATCCCTGTCATGGGATGCTGTAAAGCTGAAACTATGGCTTCAGCGAGCAGGGTGGGTGGCACTTCGGATACATTGTTTGGCGTATGAAAGGCAATAGAGCGATTCGCATCTGTGAGCTTGCGTGGTGGGTCAACGTATTGGCTGAATAATGAAATGGTCGGAGTATGTACTGCATTGGCGAGGTGCAGTAAGCCACCATCAGCGCAAGCAACTACTTTACACAGCTTCATGACACGGGCTGTCTCCAGCAGCGACAACTTACCAATATAATCTAAAACTTTAATATTTTGGTTATGGCTATGATTTATAAGGGCCTGACTGAGCTCCTGGCCATTTTCCGAGCCGATCATGAGCAAGTTTATGACCAGATCACTTTGCCCGAGAATGCGAACGACGTCCTGCCAATGTTGGTAGATCTTCCAGTCCCATTTACCGCCAATGGCAATTGCTACGGGATTGCTTAATTGGCTAATGCTAGCAAAAGGCTGCAACCTTGTTTCATCGACCCTAATATAGGGCTTGGCTTCAGCTTGGGCTTGTTCGGCGGTAATAGGAATACTCAAGAGTTTAGCAAGCGCATGGTAGCTCAATAGGTTCTCATTGTAATAGGGCCCAATGAAGTAGCCGTTCGTTGTAACAAAGGGCGTATTGCGAAAGTACTGCAGTTTGTATTTAAAGATTCTTTGGGTAAACGAATGCACTAAGATTAGATCATAATCTTCATCATTTAATTGTTTGGGATCGGAAATAAATTTCGTAACCACATCATCATGATCGAAGAGGTGGCGGAAATGTTCGTCAGCGAAGAGGTGGACTTCATGGCCACGTCCTCTAAACAAAGCGCGTCCTCCGGTTTCCATTAAAAAATCACCGATGGGGCGATCATTAATTAGCCATAAAATCTTCTTATCATTTTTTGAAATATACTGTCTTAACAGTCTGAATTGATTGAAAAGCTTTAGGCTCAGATCACGAAAAAATTTGCGCTTGAAAATACCCCATTTGCTTTTGGTTTTAATAAAGTCTTGACGCGTGGTGTAGATATAGGGATCGAATTCAGTGGTATAGACAGGCGAGAGGTAAGCTTCGAGCTTTTGGCTAATATTCATGAGTGAGTGTCCGGCTCAACTAAGCGCTGCGCTGCCTGATGCACACTGTCGGTACTGATCATGCCCATTATATTCTGCCCAGCTTGGGCTTTGCTCATCATCTCGTCATAAGGCATGGGTGCTTTAATAAACTGCACTCTAGGGCCAAAGGGCGCATACACTTCAGTACGGCTGGGGCCAAAGATACCGAGAGTTGGTGTACCCATCGCAGCAGCAAGATGCATGAGTCCTGAGTCATTACCAATAAATAAACTGGCTCGTGCCATACAAGCCGCCAGAGTTAATAGATCAATATTGCCACTGATATCGAGGCGCTGTGCTTCCGGTATCTGCTGCAGCAAAGCCTGCAAAGCAGGTCTTTGTTTAGGGTCGCCGAGAAAAGCTATAGTGGCATGAGGAAGTGCTCCATTTTCAGAGCTTAAGTCTTTGGCTAAACATAAGAAATTATCTGCGGGCCAGCATTTCTTATCCCAGCTTGCCAACGGTGAAATGAGCGCAAGAGGCTGCATTGCTGGCACTAGAGCTTCTGCCGCTGTACGGTGTGTTTCGTTGAGGTAAATTTTGCAGGGCAGGGGTTCTTTCAAGCCTACTAATCGTGCAATTTGTTGCACGCGTAATTCGCGGATGTTTTGCGTGGACTGCCAAACTTTATGTTGTTTGCTCCACAGCAAATATCCAATCCCGGTGCCGCGAATGTCCAACACGAAATCCCAACGTTGGCGAAGCATCGTCCAAGCGAGCTTAAGGGTATGTAAGCCCCATTTCTGTTTGCGAATGACATACAGTCTTTCTAAATTGGGAACCTCTGCAAAAATTGGAGCGGCAATTTGCCCACAGGCAATGGTGATTTGCGCTGTAGGATACTGTTGAATTAACCATTCAAGTGCGGTGGTAGAAATAATCGCATCACCCAGATAAGTAGATGTAATAAAAAGCACGCGAGATTGTTTGGGCATGGATTGAATCAGTATACTAAAAGCTTGCTAGTGTAGCATTGCTTGCTTTAATCTCAATACGGTAGCTTTTGGTTATTCTCTACTCAGGCGAAATTACGCTAAGTCTGTAGTCGTGATTTGCCTAGTAGCCACAACTTAAGCTTGCTATACTCCTCGATTTTTTGCGGGATAACCTTCATGATAGAGCAGATTCGTAATGTGGCCATTATTGCCCACGTTGACCATGGTAAAACCACTTTAGTCGATAAATTATTGACACAAACCGGCACATTTGACAGCCGCGCGGCACCTGTGAGCCGAGTAATGGATTCCAATCCACTCGAGCAAGAGCGGGGTATTACGATTCTCGCCAAAAATACCGCGATTCGTTGGAATGGGTATCGCATCAACGTAGTGGACACACCCGGGCACGCCGACTTTGGTGGTGAAGTTGAACGTATTCTATCGATGGTGGATTGCGTTTTGTTGTTGGTCGACGCGCTCGACGGTCCTATGCCACAAACGCGTTTCGTTACGCAGAAAGCTTTCAGCTGGGGCCTAAAACCGATTGTGGTAATCAACAAGGTGGATAGACCCGGTGCTCGTGCCGATTGGGTAGTCGATCAAGTTTTTGACTTGTTCGTGAGCCTTGGTGCGACTAATGAGCAGCTTGATTTCCCAATTATTTACGCTTCTGCGTTGCATGGCTACGCGCAATACGAACTCGATCACGCTTCTGACAATATGGACCCACTCTTGGAAACCATTGTTAAATTTGTGCCACCGCCACAAGTTGATATAAATGGTCCCTTCCAAATGCAAATTAGCTCCTTAGATTACTCAAGCTATGTCGGTGCGATCGGTATCGGGCGTATTAGCCGCGGTAAGATTAAAACTAATACGCCAGTCACCATTGTTAATCGTGATGGCAAAACCCGTTCGGGTCGAGTCCTGCAAGTGCTAGGCTTGATGGGTTTAGAGCGTACTGAAATCCCCGAAGCAAATGCTGGAGATATCATTGCGATCACCGGCATCGAAGGTATTCGCATTTCCGATACTTTGTGTGATCCAGCTGCCGTTGAAGCTTTGCCCGCCTTAAGCGTCGATGAACCAACTGTTAGCATGACCTTCGCGGTGAACTCTTCGCCTTTCGCCGGACGTGAAGGAAAGTTTGTTACTGGGCGACAGATTTCAGATCGCTTAGATCGTGAACTAATTTCCAACGTGGCTCTCCAAGTGGAGCGCATTGAGAGTGGTGATAAATTCAAAGTTTCAGGTCGTGGTGAGTTACATCTTGCGATCTTAATTGAAACCATGCGTCGTGAAGGTTATGAGCTATCTGTCTCACGTCCTGAAGTTATTTATCGAACCATTGATGGTGTGCTTTCTGAGCCATTTGAAAACCTAGTGGTGGATGTTGAAGAAGGACATCAAGGTGCCATCATGCAACACTTAGCCACTTCGCGTGGTGATTTAAAAGATATGGTTTCTGATGGTAAAGGACGCGTGCGCATGGAATACAAAATTCTAACTCGTGGCTTAATTGGCTTGCACTCTAAGTTTTTAACCATGACCTCTGGCTCGGGTGTGATGACTCACGTCTTCGATCATTATGGTCCTGTGAAGAGTGAAGGCATCGGGGGGCGTAATCGTGGCGTCTTAATCGCCAATGGCCCAGGAGTGAGTACGGGTTTTGCCTTATTCAATTTGCAGGAGCGTGGCGAATTGTTTATCGGACCACAAACTGAGGTCTATGAAGGCATGATTATCGGCATACATTCTCGGGATAATGACCTGGTAGTGAACCCCACAAAGGAAAAACAGCTAACCAATGTTCGTGCCTCTGGTACGGATGAAAATATTATTCTGACCCCGCAACTTAAACTAACGCTTGAACAAGCGCTTGAGTTTATTGATGTGGATGAACTGGTGGAAATTACTCCAACTTCCATACGCTTACGAAAGAAATTTCTGAAAGAGCATGAGCGTAAAAGAGGTGCTCACAAAAGCTAAAAAAAGCTTTTGTAGGAAATTGACCATGGGCGTTGTAAGAGGAAAAAATAGTCAAGTTATTTAATTTTCGGCTGCGGTGGCATTCATCGGTATCTGTACTATATTCACAGTGAGCTTGCGATTTAGCCTTAAGGATGAGACTGAAACGTAATGCGGTTTGCTGTTCAACTGTAGTGTAAGGAGACGAAAAATGACAAAGCGCGAACTTGTTTTAAGCTATGTGTTGTCAGTTCTAGTATTGGTATCAGCCATTTTAGAGTTTACGGTACTAGCTTAAGAAATAGAGTCTTTTCACCGAGAGTTATTCTATTAAGCCCCTTTCTAGGGGCTTTTTTTATTGAGTGCCTCGAACCTAAAAACGGCAATTGGAGTCTACTGCGAAGCCGACTGTCGATTTTAGAATAATAAAACCATCTTGAGAAAAGCAAGGTTTTTGTAAAAAGTATAATGCTTCTCCGTCAGGTACAATCTAAACTTTCCTTGATAACAAAGGCGATGGTAACCACGTTTGGAGAATGTAAAATACTCCAATGATTTCCTGCAAGCTCCACTTCTTGCACTTGGCCACTGTGGCTGGACCAACTGGAATTAGGAAGATGCTTTGCGGTGTCGTGTGCTCTGATCGATAAAATTGGCGCATGAATCGAGGGAATCACATAATTTTTAAGTGCTGCATAATGTGCTTTAACTAGAGCAAGAAGCTGATCAAGATAAGTTTGAGAGTGAGTTGTAATTTTTCCATCAGCAGAATCGAAAAAACTGGCTATTTTCGTAAGGTCACTAAGATCTGAGGTGCTGGGTTTTAAACCATACTGATTGGATAAAGTTTCGACTATAAGTGTTAAATTATCGGTATTCATGCTCTGAAAAAAATCGATTTGTGGCACTGAATCTAAGACTATTACTTGTGCTACATTTCCACCAGCCGACTCTATTTGGTGTGCCATTTCAATAGCTACTAAGCCACCATAGCTCCATCCACCCAAAAGATAAGGTCCATTAGGTTGAATGCTTTGTATAGCATCAACATATTCTTTTGCCATAGTGTTGATTGAATTATGTGGTGTTTGTCCTGTTTCAAATCCACGAGCTTGAAGCCCATAAAAAGATAGTGACTCACCTAGCTGCTGTGAAAGTTCTTGATAGCAGAATACATTACCTCCAACAGGGTGTACAAAAAATATCGCTTTTTTTCCTTTGGTCTGAATACCCACTAAAGGTGACCAAATATTTGGCGCTTTGTTTTTACTGATTATACAGGCTAAAGATTCAATCGTTGGATGTAAGAAGAGACTCGATAGAGGTAAATCAATATTTAGCTTAGAACGAATACGCGACATAAGTCGCACAGCAAGTAATGAATTGCCACCTATATTGAAAAAATTGTCGGTAATGCTGAGTGCTTTTGTATTGAAGAGTTCACACCATATTATGTATAACTTTTCCTCATTGCTATTGCGTGGTGCGATATTTTCAGACGATTTGCTTGAAAAGATATGGCGTTTAGGTAGATTCAGCCTATCAATTTTTCCGTTTGGTAGTAATGGCCATTTCTTAAGTAAAACAAAGTTATTAGGCAACATATAAAAGGGGAGTTTTTCTAACAAATTTGTACGAAGATAGGAAAAAAATTCTGTTTCAGAGCTAACAGGTGTATGAGAGCTTAGGTAGGCTACTATATGTGTGTAGCCAGATTTTTCATCATAAGTTGTTACGATACATTCATGAACTTCATTGAAACTTAAAAGTGCAGATTCGATCTCTTCCAGCTCAATCCTAAATCCACGGATTTTAACTTGCTTATCAAAGCGACCGAGAAATTCAATTATTCCATCAGGTCGAAATTTAGCGCGATCACCTGTTCGATATAGTTTTTTCTCCATGGTGCTTTCAAAAGGATTAGGCACGAATTTTTCAGCCGTCAGTTTGGCTTGGTTATGATAAGCACGAGCGATACCTATACCACCAATACACAACTCACCAGGAACCCCGATAGCAACAGGGTTCAAGTTTTCATCTAAAATATATAACTTTGCTCCAGCTATAGGTCGGCCTATCGGAGTAATAATGGCGGTATCATAAGGGTCGCATTGCCACGCAGTAGCTTCCACAGTGGCCTCTGTTGGGCCATAGGTGTTGATTAGACGAGCATTGAGACGAGTAAAGAAAAGTTGCGTCACAGTATTCATTAAAGCCTCTCCACCTGAAAAAACAACTTTAAGTGAAGTGCATGAGCTTATTTCTTCCTCCTCTAATAAAGCGTGCAATAGAGAAGGCAACAGATCCATAGTAGTAATTTGATAACGCTTGATAAGCCGAATTAGGAGCTGGCTATCTAGTATCTCTAACAAAGAGGGTATAACTAGTTTAATCCCAAACAGAAGAGGCCATAAATAATTTATAATTGAACCGTCAAAGATAAATGAATAAGTATGAAGAACTGAATCATTGTTTGTAAGTGGATATTGTGCTGCTTTCCACAATACACGATCTACGATATCGGCATGTGTAATTTCCACTCCTTTTGGACTCCCTGTGGAACCAGAGGTGTAGATAATGTATGCGAGATCCTCGGGTTTGATCTTAATCAGAGGGTTGAGTATATTATTCTCGTGTTGCCTGTCCAAAAACCTATCAACAAGTAGGATCGGAATTGTATAAATTGAATGCAAAGATACTAGATTCGAATGTGAAATCATTAGAGCCATAGCTGTATCATTTAAAATAAACTGTATACGTTCAATCGCTAAGTTGATATCAATCGGTACATATGCTCCTCCAGCCTTCAATATGGCGATGACCGCAATAATAAAATCAGCTGATCGCTCCACAAATATTCCCACCAGTGTTTCAGTTTTGATTCCAAACTTAATTAATTGGTGGGCCAATATATTAGCGCGTTGGTTGAGTTCCTTAAAAGATAGAGCTTGGTCATTAAATATAACAGCTATTGAATCAGGATTCGAAGCCACTCGTACTTCAAATAATTGAGATAAAGTTAAATGGCTTCCATAGATTATTTTAGGTTGATTCCATGTGATCAGTTGCGTTTGTAATTCTTGTTTAGATAAAAATGTTATCTGGTCGATCGATTTTGTAGGGGATAGAACCAGTATAGATAATAGTTTATGAAAGTGTATGGCCATACGTTTTATAGTATCGCTATTAAAAAGATCGGTATTATATTCGAACTGAGCGAGGTATTTTTCATCAGATACCGATATTGTCAGTGTAAGGTCTAGAATAGATATACTCCGTTCAACAATGTAGAGTTCAGCTTCGGCAGAACCCAGCACAAATTTAGTCTTTAGTTGTGGAATAAAGTTGAACATAACTTGAAATAACGGTGAGTAGCTTAAGTTACGCTCGAGTTTAAGCTCATCGACTAACTCTTCAAAAGGGAGTGTTTGATGCTCGAAGCTGTCCAACACGAGCTGCTTAACATATCGGAGTAAATCAATAAATCTGGGTTGGTTAGCTAAGTTAATTCTAATTGGCAACATATTAATAAAGCACCCAATCAAACAGTCAACATTTTCATGTAAACGGCCAGCGGTTGGTGTTCCTATCACTAAGTCGTTTTGTGCTGAATAACGATATAGCAGAACACTAAAGCTGGTCAGTAATATTATGAAAGGTGTAAGCTGATATTTATTGGCTAGCTTTACGATTTTATTCTTTAAATTTGAAGGGATCACAAATTCAAAACTATCTCCACGAAAGGCTTGAATCGGTGGACGTTTTTTATCTGTTGCTAGATTTAAAAAAGGCTGGACATCTTGCAAAGCATGTTTCCACCATGTCAATTCTCTATGTTTAAGCCCAGCTTCAAGGCATTTATGTTGCCATAAAGTGAAATCTGCATAGTGCATGTCGATTGCTGGTAAGCCAGAAACTTGATTAGTAGAAAGTGCTCTATAGTTCTCGGTAAGTTCTGATATGAGTATATTAACTGATTGAGCATCTGTAATAATATGATGTAAGCAAATCATTAACCAATGCTTGTCTTCACTAAGCTTGAGAATATTAGCTCGAATTAGAGGGCCTTTAGTCAAATTGAAAGCTTCTTCAGCTAGTACTTTGATGATTTCTTGTGCGCTGGTAATGGCTTGAATATCACCTGATAAATCTATTTCATGAATATCGAGACATAATTCAGCTGAAATTAATTGTTTAGGTTCTGTTTCGATTTCGATGAAAACGGTGCGCAACGATTCATGACGATTTACTATTTCTTGCAACGATTTCTTCAAGTTTGCCAGGTCGAGCTGGCCATCAATCTTAATCAACAGTGGTATGTTATAAAAAGCGCTATCAGGTTCAAGCTGCGTTAAAAACCATAATCGACGTTGAGAATAAGAAAGTGGAATTGGGTGTGTGCGGTCAGCTTTTATGAATACTGGATAGTCATATTTAAGATTATTGGTGAAGTTTTTTTGAATTATTTCAGCTAAGTTAGTGATCGTCGGTTTTTGAAAAAAAGAGTGTAAAGGGATGTCGATTGAATATTTTCGTTTCAATTGGGATACGATTTTTATCGCGAGTAAGGAATTTCCACCTACTTTGAAAAAATCCGCTACAGTACTTATTTTGTCGAAACCGAGCACATTAGACCATAATTCAGCAATATCAAGCTCAATAGAGTTTTTAGCTTCAACAAATTGTATATCTTCTAAGAATGCTTCCAAATCTGGCGGAGGGAGTGCCTTAGAGTCGAACTTATCGTTGATAGTGAGTGGGATTTTTTTCAAAAAAACGAACGCGGTTGGAATCATATAGCTAGGAAGCTTTTTAGAAAGGTAATCTTTAAGTTCTGATTTTTTAACATGTCCCTGTAAGTAAGCAACCAAATATTTGTGGTGCGGGATGTCTTCACGTGCTATGACGGTAGCATTTATAACGCCAGGATATTGCTTTAACTGAAATTCAATTTCACTAGTTTCAATACGGTAACCTCGAATTTTAACTTGTAAATCGTTTCTTCCCGAAATTATAATTTCCCAGTTTTCTGAATATGATGCTAAATCACCTGTTCTATAAAGCTGGGAATTGTATGTATTCGAGAAGGAGTTTTGTATGAATTTTTCGGCATTTATTGCGAGCGGATTATGATAAGCGATAGCAACTCCAGTACCCCCGATATAAAGCTCTCCTGTAACACCACGCGGAACAGGGCATAAGTTTTGATCGAGTATATAGCAGCTTGTATTTTTGATTGGTTTTCCGACGGTTATGGGATAGTCCTTAGTCGTTATTTTTTTCGCTGCAGTATAGATACTAGCTTCTGTCGGTCCATACAAATTCCATAATTCTTTGACTTGCTTGCTGAGTCTCAATGTTAATTCGTAAGGCAATATTTCACCGCCACAAATAGCAAGCATATCAAAGTTTTCTTCAAAACCACTATCCAATAAAATTCGCCAACTGGTTGGTGTTCCCATCATGACATTTATTGATTGTTCTTTGATAAATTTTCTTAAGTACCATGGATCGTGCGCCGCTTGCCTAGGCTGAATAAAAACTGTTCCGCCATTAATAAGGGGTCCTATTAGCTCAAGAAGGCATAGGTCAAAGCTTACGGAGGCTAATGCGAGTACATGTAGATTTTTGCTGTTCTTCAATATCTTAGAAAACGACTTGAATGTGTTGCAAATAGCTTTATGAGAAATAAGAACACCTTTAGGTAATCCGGTGGAACCAGATGTGTACATGATATAAGCGAGGTCATCTGCAGATTGACTACAACCACGAAGTGAATGTTTTTTATCATCCATGTTTATCTCATGTAGAGTGAAAACATAGGCTTTTTGATGATTGAGAATCGTTTTCAATGATGCATTAGTTATGATTGCACAGGGAAGTGCATCATTAAGGATAAAATTAGTACGATCCTCGGGGAAGTCAGGGTCTAAAAGTAAGAAAGCAGCATTTGCTTTTAATATTCCGAGTATGCAGACTACCAAATCAACTGTGCGATGCAAATAAATTGCCACTATAGATCTTGGCTTAACTCCTAGATGAATGAGGTACTCAGCTAGCTCATTTGATTTTTTTTCTAAATCTGCATAAGTGAGATATGTTTTTTCATCGACAACAGCTTTATGATCAGAAAAATATTCACTTTTCCTAATGATCATGTCATCGAGTTTCTGATCATTGCTAGGAGCTTGTTTCTCTTGATCTAATTCTGGAAGCAATTTTTGAATCTCAACATCACTAAGTATGGATAAATGTGAAATCGGAGTGATTTTGTCAATAGAAGCTTGTTCTAGTAAATGTAATAAATTTTTTCCGATGTTACGTGCTATGAAAATATTATGTTTTTCGATATGTGAAAGATCTATGATAATCGAAAGAAATCGATCTTTGCGTAGGTTAAAAATAATTCCATGATTTGGATAAGAGCTCTTATCAATTTTATTATTTCCGAATTTTATTAATACACTCGGTGACGATTGACTGGTTAATTTTGGGTAACGTAAGTTAAGGTCTAATGGTATCGGTGTAGAACTTAAAAATGATTCAAGATTGGCTCTGATCATATCCAAATAAACATCGAAAGAAAGTGATGTGTCCAAATTTACTAGAAGCTTAAAACAGGTTGCTTCAAGCATTGATGATAGCGTTGTTCTTTTGCGTTTAGTGAACAAGGGTTGCAGGTCTATGTTAAATTTAAGCTCACCTGTATAACGAGATAAAATTAAACCAATTGCTGCTATTAAGAATTCCGTAAAGGAGTACTGGCTTCCATAATTTTTTTTCAGCTGATTTATTAACTCGATTTTAATTTTATAGTCAAATCTTTTTATTCGTTTTTTATTTTT
>JBDNGR010000274.1:0-1244 GCA_041689165.1 Coxiellaceae bacterium | reverse complement strand
TATACAGAGATATGCGTTTGTGTCCGTAGGGGCAATACTTGTGTGGATATTGGGTGGTTGCCCTCTCAATCGCACATCAATGCCAGTTACCACACATGCACACAGGGCCGTTCGTGCATTACGCATGTATGTTATTTATCACACATCCACCCAACTGAAAGAGGGCAGGCACGGGGGCCAGCCCCTACAAGACCGTGGTTGATTCATAGAAAGTGGGCACACAACCAACACACCAGACCCGCCCCTACAGCCCAAACTACACTGCAATTTTCAAACCTGATAATTAAAGTTTTGCGCCAAAGCTAATTCTT
Source organism: Coxiellaceae bacterium (assembly GCA_041689165.1). GTDB lineage: Bacteria > Pseudomonadota > Gammaproteobacteria > Coxiellales > Coxiellaceae > CAIQCE01. Next base: position 933 of record JBDNGR010000274.1, on the reverse strand, counting down.
CAGGCGTATTGATTTCTAAACTTCGTTCTTCAGTTAAACAAACGCGAATTTTGTAGCCGTGTTCTAAAGCACGTAATTGCTCAAGTGCTTCCGCTTGTTCAAGTGGCGTTTGTGGCAGTGTGGTGTATTTTAATAAAAAATCACGTTGGAAAGCATAGAGGCCCATATGATGATAAACGGGCGCTTCGCTTGGCACTCTAAAATAGGGGATCGGCGAGCGTGAAAAATACAGCGCATTTCGTTCTTGATCCAAAATCACTTTCACAGCACCCGGATCGCTAAATTCCTCAGCATTTTTAATCGGGTAGGCGAGCGTGCTCATCAAGACTTGTTCACCATCGAGAAAAGGTTTAATTAAATCTTTAAGCATTTGAGGCTTGATGAAAGGTTCGTCACCTTGCAAATTAATGATGACATCCATATGGGGAAATTGTTTTGCGACCGCCGCAACACGATCAGAACCCGTTTGAATTTGCGGATCGGTCATAACGGTTTTACCGCCAACAGCGTGCACAACAGCCGCAATTTCTTCGCTATCAGTCGCGACGACAATTTCAGTGAGCGCATCACAGCGCCGGGCGTTTTCATAAGTCCATTGCACCATCGCTTTGCCCTGGATCTCTAACAAAGGCTTACGTGGTAAACGAGTCGAGGAAATGCGGCTAGGAATGACGCACAGTATATTCATGCAGAGCTCCGAGTTTCGTAGGCTAATAACCAATGTTTGATGTTTAACATGGCGCCGTTGCGGCTGCCGTTGTAGCCACCGAGGTGTGTGGCCGCAACCACACGATGGCAGGGAATGATAATCGCAATCGGATTGCGCCGACACGCATTACCGACAGCACGCGGCCCGCTACCAATATTTTGCGCGAGTTGGCCATAACTTAAAGTAGTGCCGCTGGGTATAGCGCGTAATGCGGCTAATACAGC
>JBDNGR010000273.1:0-9098 GCA_041689165.1 Coxiellaceae bacterium | reverse complement strand
GCAAGCTGAAACCCTAGCTTCGCATCTTGAGCTGCGATGGGTATAGTCCAAGAAGCGAAGTATAAGCATGCCATTCGACCTTCTTGCTACGATTCCAACTGCCATTTTTAGTTTGAATGACTTAGAATAGCTGAGCTTAAGTTTGGCTAAGTTTGTGAAAGGAAAAACATGCTTAATGTTATTTGGATTTTCTTGGTCGCCTCTTCCGTTATTGTGGGTCTTTATACTGGACGTATTCCGCAAGTTGTAGCAGCTGTTACCAGTGAAGCTAGATTCGCACTGGAAATCGCTTTGGGTTTGGCAGGGATATTAAGTTTCTGGTTGGGTATTATGAAGATCGCAGAAGCGGCCGGATTGGTCCGGCACTTTGCGCGTGCTCTAAAACCACTTATGCTGCGCTTGTTTCCTGATATCCCAGCAGACCATCCCGCCATGGGTGCGATGCTCTTAAATATGGCAGCGAATATTTTAGGTTTGGGAAATGCCGCTACACCTTTTGGTTTGCGTGCCATGGAAGAACTAGAACATCTAAACAAATATCCGGGTGTGGCAAGCAATGCGATGTGTACCTTTCTCGCCATTAATACTTCTAGTATTCAATTAATTCCAACCACAGCGATTACGTATTTGGTGCTAGCAGGTGCTGCGCATCCATCGATGGTGATTATCACTAGTTTGTTCGCCACCACTTGCTCAACTGTTGCAGCAATAACGGCAGTTAAGGCATTGGAAAAAATGAAGATCTTTAATCCAAGAAGGGGGGAGCTTTCATGAATCATGTATCTTGGTTGGAGGCTGTTGCCAATGGATTGTTCCTGCTTTTCGTAGTGGGAATTCCAGTGTATGCCGCCTGTATCAAAGTAAAAGTGTATGAGGTTTTTATTGAAGGTGCGCAAGATGGTTTTAAATTGGCAGTGAAAATCATTCCCTATTTGGTTGCGATGTTGGTCGCTATCGGAATGTTTCGTGCATCAGGTGCGATTGATTTGATCGCAGATTTCGGTGCACCAGTTTGGAATGCATTGCACCTCCCGCCAGACATTTTAACGCTTGCATTAGTGAGACCATTTTCTGGTACAGCCGCAACAGGCGTCATGGCAGAATTAATTCATCAAAATGGCGGAAATGCTTATATTTCGCAGCTCGCAGCGACAATCATGGGTAGCACGGAAACGACGTTTTACATCATTGCTGTTTACTTCGGTGCAGTGAATATTCGTCGTACTCGACATGCAATTTCTGCGGGATTAATTGCTGATGTTGTTGCAGTGATTGCGGCCATTTTTATTTGTCATTTCCTTTTTCAATAAAAACTGATATAAGTGTTCGCGTAGGGAGCAAATTTAATTAAAAAATAAATTTGTCAGTTTAAAAAATGAGAGGGAAAGTTATCATGCCAATAAAAAAGAAAAAGACCGCCGCCAAACCAGCAGCTGCTAAAACTAAAAAGCGTGTTGCTAAGAAGCCAGCAGCAGCTAAAAAAACAACAGCCCGCAAAACAAAGAAAGCCACCACAGTGAAAACAGCCAAAAAAGCCGTAAAAAAGACTGCAAAGAAAGCTGTTAAAGCAGTTAAAAAAGCTGTAAAGAAGGTTCGTAAAACAGCCAAGAAAGCTGTGAAAGCGACTACAGCCAAAAGAAAAGTAAGTGCTCGTAAAACGACAGCTAAAAAACGACTAGCTAAAAAATCAACTGCTAAGAAATCAACTGCTAAGAAATCAACTGCTAAGAAATCAACTGCTAAGAAAGCTACTGCTAAAAAGACAGTTGCTAAGAAACGAGGCCCTAAAAAAGCAATTAAAGTTAAAGCAACAAAAGCTAAAGCTAAAGCAACTAAAGCTAAAGCAACTAAAGCTAAAGCAACTAAAGCTAAAGCAACTAAAGCTAAAGCTAAAGTTAAAGCCGCTCCAAAAAAAAGAGTAGCTAAAACGAAGCCTAGAAAAGCTAAAGCTGCATATGATTTAAATCAAGCAGGCAACGAGTCTACTCCACCAATCTTATTCTAAATTTAGTTTAAGTTTAGTGGATTCAAAAACCCTGGGTGCAAACCCGGGGTTTTTTTTTGCCACCGACGGTTGGGCTGAGCTTGCGAGTCATCGAGCATGCGCTGCCCATTAACACCCGATCTATTTTTTTATCTGATCTCATTGATCACAACGCATAAAGACAAGTTTGATCATCACTTTACTAAGGCTTAAGGCTCCGAGTGTTGGGTGGCATCATTAAAAACGATCTTGGGCTTGTATTGTTATGATCAATAAAGTTCTGGTAGGAAAGTGCATTCACACATTGATTTAAGTCAAAGACGGCAAGCACAGGAACCCGCCTTCTTTGAATTAAGCACGGTCTTGTAGGGGCAGGCCCCCGTGCCTGCGCTCTTTCAGGTGGGTGTATGTTTGATAAATAACAACAATGCGTAATCCACGGTCCGGCCTGTGTACATGTGCGGTAAATGGCATCGATGTACGATTGAGAGGGCAACCACGGGGGGGTTGTCCCTACAGCCCAACTTACGATTCTTTTGTTTTGGAAGGGATCGTCACCAGCAATTTATCAACACGGCGCTTGCTGGCTTTTAGAACTTTGATGTTAAGCGCTTCAATTACGATAGATTCACCGCGCTTAGGTAAGTAACCAAAGCGTTGCATGACGAGGCCGCCGATGGTGTCGAATTCTTCAATATCGAATTGGCAATGTAAAACCTCATTAATTTCTTCAAGCGGGCTCAAAGCTTTAACGAGATACTCTTGTTCGCCAATTTTGCGAATATTCTCTTCTTGGGCTTGATCGTCATATTCATCAATAATGTCCCCCACAATTTGCTCAAGCACGTCTTCAATGGTGACTAAACCTGAGATGCCGCCATACTCGTCTACTACTATAGCCATATGGTTACGGTTTTGGCGGAACTCTTTGAGGAGAATATCTAAACGTTTACTCTCAGGAATAAAGATAGCCGGGCGGAGTAATTCTTTGATGCGTGATTGTTCCGCTGAATTGAGACAATAGCGCAATAAATCTTTGGCTAATAGGATGCCGAGGATCTCATCGCGATTTTCACCAATCACGGGATAACGTGAATGACCATGTTCTAAGACATGCGGCATGATATCTTTGGGGGTGGCTTCAGCTTCTACAACTACCATATTGACGCGCGGGATCATTATGTCGCGCACATGCATTTCGGAGACTTGCAATACTCCTTCGATCATACGAAAGGCATCTGTGCTGAACAGTTGACGCTGTTTAGCATCTCTAAGGAGTTCGAGTAGTTCTTGACGGTCTTTAGGTTCGCGCGATAGCGCATGACTAATCCATTCGATCCAGGATTTATGTTGGTGATCCGAGTCACTCATACAGTGCTTGAAGCCTCATCTAATAAACAAGCGGCTATCATATCATCAAAATGAGCTCAAAGCACCGCCCCCAGGGTAGAGATTGGACGGCGATCAGAATCAGGCCTCTTGCAGAGGCTGATTTAGGCGCATCTGGTGTGCATCTGGTGCTACGTAAACCCAAGGGTCTATGGTAGAATTCTTCGGCTTATTGTTAAGCCTTTTACCTGAGGAAAGCATGTCAGATTTAGCCAAAGAAATTATCCCGATTACCATCGAGGCCGAGCTCAAAAAATCCTATCTAGACTATGCCATGAGCGTGATTATCGGGCGTGCTTTGCCCGATGTGCGCGATGGTTTAAAGCCCGTACATCGCCGCGTTTTATTTGCGATGCATGAGCTCAGTAATGATTGGAATAAATCCTATAAAAAATCCGCCCGTATCGTCGGTGATGTAATCGGTAAATACCATCCACATGGTGACACAGCTGTGTATGACACTATCGTTCGGATGGCGCAGTCCTTCAGCCTTCGCTATATGTTAGTAGATGGACAAGGTAACTTTGGTTCTGTTGATGGTGATGCTCCAGCGGCAATGCGTTATACCGAAATTCGGATGTCGCGTTTGGCGCATTTTTTGTTGGCAGATCTGGATAAAGAAACCGTTGATTTCACACCTAACTATGATGAAAGTGAATTCATTCCCGTAGTCTTGCCAACCCGTGTACCGAATCTCCTTATTAATGGTTCTTCGGGTATTGCCGTCGGTATGGCCACTAATATTCCGCCACATAACTTGAGAGAAGTAGTGGATGCTACTCTTGCTTTAATTGATAACCCAGATTGTACTATCCAAGACTTGATGCAGTATATTCCAGGCCCTGACTTCCCAACTGCTGCCATTATCAACGGCCGTGCGGGCATCTTGGATGCTTATCGTACCGGTCGTGGTCGCGTGGTTATTCGTGCTAAAACTGAAATTGAGCACGATGAAGATACCGGTAAATCGACCATCATCGTTCATGAATTACCTTATCAAGTTAATAAAGCACGCTTGCTAGAAAGAATCGCCGAATTAGTTAAAGAAAAACAAATTGAAGGGATTACTGCGCTGCGCGATGAGTCCGATAAAGACGGCTTGCGCATGGTGATCGAACTACGTCGGGGCGAACAAGCAGAAGTAGTCTTAAATAATCTGTATAACCAAACACAGCTGCAGAATGTGTTCGGTATCAATGTTGTGGCTTTAGATAATGGCCAACCTAAGACGCTAAACCTCAAAGATTTGCTAGTTGCGTTCCTAAGACATCGTCGTGAAGTGGTAACGCGCCGCAGTATTTATGAATTGCGTAAAGCCCGTGAACGAGCGCATTTATTAGAAGGTTTAGCGGTTGCTTTAGTAAATATTGATCCTGTCATTGCAACCATTAAAGCTGCAAAAACACCGGCTGAAGCTAAAGAAGCTTTATTGGTACGTGCATGGGAGCCAGGTTCAGTTAATGCCTTGTTAAACCCGGCCACGCTTGAACAAACGCGAGTTTCTGGGTTAAGTAAAGATTATGGTTTGCGAGAGGGTGGTTACTATTTGTCGCCTGAACAAGCCCAAGCGATCTTAGAATTAAGATTGCATCGTTTAACCGGCTTAGAAATCGATAAGATTGATAATGAATACCATGAGTTAGTGGAGGCTATTCGTAAGTTGTTGGAGATTTTATCCAATCCCGGCCGCTTAAATGAAGTGATGCGTACTGAATTATTAGAAGTCAAAGAACAATTTGGTGATGCACGTCGTACCGAAATTATCGATGCATTGGCGGATCTTGATCATGAAGATTTAATCGCTGAAGAAAATCGTGTGGTTACTTTGTCCCAAGAAGGTTACATAAAAGCGCAATCACTCGACAGCTACCAAGCACAGCATCGTGGTGGCCGTGGCAAGATGGCGGCATCAGTGAAAGAAGAGGATGTGGTAATGAAATTGCTCATCGCGCATACGCATGACTACATTTTATGCTTCTCGACTTTGGGTAAAGTGTATTGGATGAAGACCTATCAAGTGCCGTTAGCGAGTCGTACCGCTCGTGGACGACCGATTGTGAATTTATTACCACTGCAAGCAAATGAATCGATCAGTGCTATTTTGCCAGTGACGCAATTTGATGATCAGCATTATATATTGATGGCGACACGCCGCGGTACGGTTAAGAAAGTGCCGCTCAGTTATTTCTCACGTCCACGTAGCAATGGCATCATCGCGATTGATTTGAGTGAAGGTGATCACTTAGTGGGCGTCAGCATTACTGATGGTGAACGTGAATTGATGTTGGTCACGAGCATAGGTAAGGCTATTCGTTTCCATGAGCGCGCTATTCGTGCCATGGGTCGTACTGCGCAGGGTATGCGTGGTGTGCGCCTGCAAGAAGATCAATCTTTAGTGGCGCTTATTATCGTTAAAGAAGGTGGCACTATTTTGGCTGCGACCGAAAATGGTTATGGTCAACGTACCCCAGTTGAAGAGTATCGCGCTATTGGACGTGGTGGCCAGGGTGTGATCGCTATTCAAACTTCTGAGCGTAATGGTCAAGCTGTCGGCGCAGTACAGGTATTCAATAACGATGAGGCGATGTTGATTACTGATAAAGGTACTTTAGTGCGCATCCCAGTGAATCAGATTTCGGTTATTGGCCGTAATACCCAAGGGGTACGTCTGATTAATCTTAGCGATGGCGAAAAACTGGTTAGCATTGAGCGCATTGAAGCTTTGGTAGATGAAGAAATTGAAGAGGGTGGTGAAGAGGCGTAGGGGCGGGCCCGGTCCCCGCCTTCTCTGAAATAACAACGATGTACAGTTGAGAGCGCAACCACAGGGGGATTGCCCCTACGCCCAGTCTACATAGGACAACCATGACCCAGCGCGTATACAACTTCTCTTCCGGCCCCGCCACACTGCCTGAATCAGTACTATTGCAAGCGCAAGCAGAATTGTTGAATTGGCAAGGCACTGGCGTTTCAATGTTAGAAATGCATCACCGCAGCAAAGAATTTATTGAGCTGGCAGAACGCATTACCGACACCTTTCGCGAACTCTTAAACATTCCTAAACAATATAAAATCTTATTTGTCCCCGGTGGTGGCCGAGGTCAATTCGCCATGGTGCCATTGAATTTACTGGGCCACAAAACTAAAGCGGATTATGTCGTTACGGGTCTTTGGTCGCGCATGGCTGAAGCTGAAGCGGAACGGTATGCAGAAATTAATATTTTGGAAGACGCGAAAGAATCCAATTACACCACGATTCGTGGTGCAGACGAATGGCACATCGATCCGGACGCAGCGTTCCTACATTATGCTGATAACGAAACGGTCGATGGATTAGAATTCGATGCTATTCCTGATAGTCGCGGTGTGCCGCTCGTCTCTGATATGTCGTCAAATATTCTGACTCGTGAATTCGATGTCACACGCTTCGCTGTCTTCTACGCCTGTGCGCAAAAAAATATGGGACCTGCTGGTATAACCGTGGCTGTGGTACACGAAGATTTTTTAGATCGCGCTTTGCCTATAACGCCCTCGATGTTTAATTATAAGAAACATGCAGCAGCCAATTCTATGCAAAACACACCGCCGTGCTTTGTGTGGTACGTGGTAGGACTAGTTTTAGATTGGGTGAAAGCGGAAGGTGGTGTCGCTGCAATGGAACAGCGAGCGGCACGTCGCTCGCAACAACTGTATCAATTTATTGACCACTCACAACTTTATGTTAATAACGTGAATCCACGCTTTCGCTCACGTAATAACATGGTATTTGATTTGCGTGACACCAACTTAGATGAACGCTTTATCAAAGAAGCTGCGGCTCGAGGCTTGATCAGTATTAAAGGTCATTCACAGCGAGGTGGTATGCGCGTAGGCATTTATAACGCGATGCCGGATGCAGGTGTGAATGCTTTAATCGAATTTATGCGTGATTTCGAGCAAAAGGCTTAAATCTCAAGATTTCGACTCCTTTATTGACCATCTTTTTTTAATACTTCCTTAAGCTAAAGTGGCTATTATTAATTTAATACTAACCCGAGGAAATAATAATGAGTCGAATACAATCAACTGGTCTTAGCGGTTTCATGGAATATTTATTCGCATCAGCTGTGTCGCCTGTGACAATTCATGAGGCAGTTAGAACACGAGATATACCCGCGGTAATTAGCATGTTAGAGAAGCCGTATACTTGTTGTTTTGACGTAACTGAAATGGACAAAGATGGTAAGCCAGTGACAGCTTTCATTTAGCTGCGCGATTAGGTTATTGGGATGTGGTTAGCGCTATTGCAGAAATTGCCAAGTATAGGGTACTTCGGCATATTGAGGGCTACCGAAAAATCTATGACTCCGCTAATCACCCTTAGCAAGATTCAGAGACTATAAAGCTAGCATTAGACGCAAGGCAGTATGAAGTCTGCGCCCAGCTTATTGAGAGTTAATTTTATAGGATGGGGCTACCAATCGTTGATACACCGCTTGATGAGAAGATTTTCGAGGCTGTTAAGGCAGGAATGCTTAAAACTGCTAAGGCTCTTGCTCGCGAAATAGGAGTGTCTCCCTATGATCATCATGATCATCATGATCATCATGATCATCATGTTAATCCTGAAGCTAAAAGCTCATACCGTAAGCTATTTACAGATGCAGTGGAAGCTAAGTCTGAAACATTTGCAATCATGTTTTTTGAACTTCATGACCCCGTTAAAAGTTATTCGTGGAAATACTCTAACTCTAACCCGTACGCCGCGACTTCCTGGGAAATGGAAACTGGTGAGACTAGGACTGATACGCTCGGTCTGATTGGTGGTTTGTTAATGCAAGATGATGCAGCATACATCTGTAAGATTGCCGTAAATAAACAATCGAAATTACTTAAACTTATTGCAGAGACCTACAAGCTTCCAGAGCCTGGATGTATTATTGATGCCGAGTTCTTGCGAGAAGATACTGAAGATGCAAAAAACCATCTAAGAGCAACTTTAAAAGTGGCATACGGCAAAGCCTTACTTCTGGCGGTAGCTGGAGGAGCTGTTACAACAGTGCAAGCCTTGATCGCAGCTGGCGCGTCTTTAACTGAAAAAGAGGCCGGCACGTGCAATAGCGCTTTACATATCGCTTATGCTAGAAAGGGCCAAGATGTTGTGGATATCCTGCTAAAAGCTTCTGCTGATCAAGAAGCAGGCAATGCTGAAGGAAAGAAGCCGATTGCGTGTTATGGAGTAACTTTATTTAATGGAGTAACTTTATTTACTAGTAGAGCTGCTGGTGGTGTGGGTGTTTTGGCTGGAGCTGGAGCTCAAGCTCAAGCTCAAGCTCAAGCTGAAGGTCGCTCTGTGGAAACCTTTGAAATTGATTCAAGTCCAGTTGCTGTATCGGATCGTAGCAGCTTAGTTTTTTTCAATCGCTTAGGGCTAAGCGGTCTCGTTTGAGGCTTAATAATATTGCTATTCAGCAAAAACGAGGCCACATGTTAGTTAAGCCAAGCAACATCCTTTCTGGCTCCTTGCAAGTTCCGCCGGATAAATCCATTTCACATCGTGTTGCCATATTGGCGGCTATCGCTGAAGGCGAGTCTGTTATTCACAATATGCTCTTAGGTGAGGATAATCTGGCTACCCTGAATGCCTTAAAAAATTTAGGTGTAAAAATTAAGCTAGATGGCAATCAAGTGCATATTACAGGTCGCGGTTTGTATTCTTTGCAGCAATCGAATCAGCCACTTGATT
>JBDNGR010000272.1:0-3311 GCA_041689165.1 Coxiellaceae bacterium | reverse complement strand
TGATCTCGCAAGCTTCATCTGTAGTAACAGATTCCGTGCCTCTAACCATTCTCCGCCTGTTGAATTTTTTGTTGCTCAAGGGGCTGCCCCATTTGACGCTGCTTTGCTCGCCAGGAGTAGAGCATGCTTTCGGCTATTCCAAGATCTTTGGCTGTTTGACGAACTCCTTCCTTTTCAGCTGGCTCCAAAGCTTGATCTTTAAATTTAGGACTAGATTTCTTTCTGGCAGTCTCAGAAGACCATCTTGATTTGTCTGTCATTTTCACACCTCTTTTAAGAATTTTATTCTCTTAGAAAGGTGTCCGTAAAGTCGGGGCTAGATCAAAGTGTTATTGGTGCCCGGGGCCGGAGTCGAACCGGCACGAGAATTGCTTCTCGAGGGATTTTAAGTCCCTTGCGTCTACCAGTTCCGCCACCCGGGCTGGGTATGATCATATAAGCTTAGGATAAAAAGGCTGGGGTCGGAATCGAACCGGCGTCCACGGCTTTGCAGGCCGCTGCATGACCACTCTGCCACCCAGCCACAACTCATAAAAACTTAATGGCGCCTGAGAAAGCTACTTGGGGTAAACTCCAAGTCCCTTTAATCTAATTTCGCAAAATGAATCTGGAGCGGGAAACGAGATTCGAACTCGCGACCCCAACCTTGGCAAGGTTGTGCTCTACCACTGAGCTATTCCCGCGCGAAAAAGGTGCCTATTATTACTGTTATCGAGCCAAAGTCAAGTCTGGCCATGCAGCACGTAAATAAATCAACATGGACCACAAAGTAAGCAAAACAGCAACATATAACAAAGCTATTCCAAGCCATAAAATCCACATAGGCATGGCGGGGCCGTAGCCAAGTAACACGCTGATCGCCACCATTTGAAAAGCGGTTTTAATTTTTGCGATGTCACTTACGGCCACACGCGTGCGTTTACCCAATTCAGCCATCCATTCACGCAAAGCAGAAATGGCAATCTCGCGACACACGATAATCGCTGCAGGAACAAATAAATAACCCGTTTGTAGCTGACTCGCCAACATCACCAAGATTACAGCCACCAATAATTTGTCAGCCACAGGATCTAAGAAAGCACCTAAGGGCGTAGATTGCGCCAAGGAGCGTGCCAAATAACCATCCAGCCAGTCTGTTACTGCCGCCAAGATAAAAAGCGCCATTGCAGTGAAATGCGCAAAATTGAATGGCAAAAAGTAGCAAATTACGATGAAAGGAATAACTACAATGCGCAACAGTGTTAGAAGAGTAGGAATATTCAAACAAGGCTCCAGTCAAAGATCAGAAATGAAAACTAAGCGGACAGTATGACATTTTGCTATCTATTTAATCCAGCCTAATACCACAAAAATAATCATAAATCTTTTTCGCAATCTCTGAACTAATACCCGGCACGCGCGCAATTTCACTGACACTGGCCTCGCGTAATTGTTGCAGGCCACCAAAATGGCGTAGTAACTGACGCCTACGAGCGACACCAATACCCGGAATGGATTCTAAGCTTGAGCGCGATCGCGCTTTAGCACGCTTTTTGCGATGCGAGCTTATGGCAAATCGATGTGCCTCATCGCGGACAAACTGAATCAGATGTAATGCTGCCGCATCTGGAGCGAGATGAATAAGTTGGGCGCCACGCAAAAATAATTGTTCAAACCCGGCTTTGCGCGTAGGGCCTTTAGCCACCGCCAACAAAGGAAGATGCATTAGCTGTAATTCATTTAAGACTTCTTCAGCAATAGTTAACTGACCTTTACCACCATCGATCAAAATCAAATTGGGTAATACAGCCCCTTCTTGCAATTTTTTCTCATAGCGACGTGTTAGGACCTGTCGTAGAGCCGCATAATCATCTCCGGCTTTCACATCTTTTATAGAGTAACGCCGATAGGCCGAGCGCAAGGCCCCTGTGACATCATAGACCACGCAAGAAGCCATGCAGGCCTCGCCTTGAAAATGACTGACATCAAAGCATTCAATACGCTCAATCGGTTCTGCTAGATGTAATGCTTTCTGTAGTTCGAGCAATTGTGCTAGCACACCTTGCTTCTCCTGTAATTGACGAGACAAAGCATGTTTAGCATTAGTTTCAGCCATCTTTACCCATTCTCGATAAGGATTACGCTTAGCTGAAATAATGGGTAGCTTAAAATGCAGATGCTCTGCTAAAGCATTTTCAATCCAGGTTTTATTTTTAAGTTTGGGCTCCAATACTAATAATTTAGGTGGTGCATCCATCACGGATACTTGCAAATAATATTGTGGAATAAAAGATTCCAACAAAGCCACAGCATCGTCTTCCAAACCTAGCTTTAAAAAGAAAATTTTGTGTCCCAGCAAACGACCTTTTCGAATAAAAAAAATAGCAATCGCGGCTTGTCGATGTTCAATACTGAGACCCAATACATCGGCATCGATAGGCTCCGCCAATACATATTGCTGCGCTTGAATTTTGCGCAACTGTACAATTTGATCACGATAATGCGCTGCTAACTCATAATTTAAAACTTGCGCAGCACTATCCATCCGATCAGCAATTTTCTCAATAACTTCCTGGTTTTTAGCTTCCAAAAACATAACGGCATCTTGTACTTGATGCCTATATGTTTCTTGATTAACAAAACCAACACAGGGAGCTGTGCAACGATGAATTTGATATTGCAAACAGGGTCGCGAACGATGAGCAAATACCGAGTCTTCACAGCTGCGTAATTTAAATACTCGAATGATGAGCTTCAGGGTGTCGTGTACTGAGGCCGAACTGGGATAAGGTCCAAAGTAACGACCTTTTTCATTTTTTGATCCGCGATAGTAACTCAAGCGCGGAAAATCGCTTTTACTGTTTTAAAAAATATAAGGATAAGATTTGTCATCACGCCACAAAATATTATAACGAGGATTATGCTCCTTAATAAGAATGGCTTCTAGCAAAAGGGCTTCATTATCTGTTTGTGTAATCGTGATGTGAATCGCTTTCGCTTTGCGCATGAGCGATTCAGTTTTAGGACTGTCGAGTAGCTTGCGGAAATAACTGGCAACACGCTTACGTAAATGACGTGCTTTACCCACATATAAAATTGCACCCTCTTCATCCAGCATTTGATAAACGCCGGGCAGCGGAGGCATTGATTTCAGCAAAGCTTTAGGATCTGCGGTGGAGTAAGTGTTCACGAATTTGATTGTATACCTATCGTAGCTCAAGATGCGAAGTTTTAAGTTTCAGCTTGCGAGCAGTAACCCGATGAGGATTGAGCAAAAGCGAAGGAATAGCTGGGCTCTTTCGAGCTTTTGTGATTGAGGAAGCGGGCTAATG
>JBDNGR010000271.1:0-4792 GCA_041689165.1 Coxiellaceae bacterium | reverse complement strand
TCAACTTGCGCCGCCTTACGAGTGGAAAGCGGAATGATTTGCGCGAAAGAGTATTGTTGACTTAAAGACTCGATAAAGGGCAATAAGCGCTCACGATCTTTTACTTTATCAATTTTATTAATGATCAATATAACGGGGCATTTTACTTTTTGTAGCAAGCGTAACACCATGTCATCTTGCTCATCCCACTCCAAGGCACTCACTACAAATAAAATGACATCCACATCCTGGAAAACCGCTTTGGCACTTTTATTCATGATGCGGTTCAGCGCACGTTTTGCCCCTCGGTGCAAACCTGGCGTGTCGACAAACACCAATTGTGCCTCGCCCAAAGTTTTAATACCGGTAATGTTATTTCGCGTTGTTTGTGGTTTATCTGAGGTAATACTCAGCTTTTTACCGAGAATAGCGTTGAGTAAGCTCGACTTGCCCACATTCGGTTGACCAACGATGGCAATAAATCCACAGTGAGTGACGGGCTCTGACATTCGATATCCTCATGAAATTGAAAAAGACAATGAGTCATTGATTACGGACTATTATGTTTAGCCAATAATTCTAAATAACGCTCTGCGGCTTGTTGCTCTGCACTGCGGCGATTGGGTGCCTCACCCGCTGTTACAAAATCTAAACCTTCAATGCGGCAGCTGACCTGGAAAGTTTGACTATGCGCCGCCCCTAGGATCGCGGTGATTTCATAATGTGGCAATGCCAGTTTATTCGCTTGCGTCCACTCTTGTAATTCTGATTTGGGATCTTTACTAATAGTTTGCGGATGATCTTTAAGGCTTGAGGCAAACCAACGCAACACCTGCGTGCTACAAGCTTCAATGCCTCCATCTATGTACATAGCGCCAATAATCGCTTCTAAAGCATCCGATAAAATAGATAAGCGTTGTTGACCACCGCTCTTTATTTCGGCGGCCGCAAGGCGCAAAGAATTATTAATTTCAAGTTGCTTAGCCATTTCAGCTAGTATTTCACCATTCACTAAAGAAGCGCGTAAACGACTCAACGCTCCTTCCTGCAATTCAGGGTGGTGAGTATAAAGCTCTGAGGTAATGATAAAACTTAGAACGGCGTCGCCTAAAAATTCCAAGCGCTCATTACTGTTTTTACCCAGACTACGATGCGTTAGCGCAACTTTAAGCAGCTCAATATCTTTAAATCGGTATCCCAGTTTTTTTTGTAGTTCAAGCAGATTGTCCATCAATGTACGATTCGTCCTATTCTATCCCACCGAATGGTATGCGCTTGTGAATCCCAACTTAACCAAATCATTTGCGCTTTACCCACTAAGTTTTCTTCGGGTACAAAACCCCAAATGCGGCTGTCATCGCTATCATCACGATTATCACCTACCATAAAATAGTGACCCGCTGGTATCACCACATCCGTATCAATACTTTCACGACCGTGAACTTGAAGCAAAATTTGGTGCTTTAGGCCCATTAAATCCTCTGATTTCAAGTAAGCAGGATATTTATAACCATCAGGATCAATATCAAAACTCTTACCAATAAGAGTCTGCTTCATTTCCTTAGCATTGATGTAGAGAGTTTTATTTTTATAAACAATATGGTCACCCGGCAAACCAACTACCCGTTTAACAAAAATTATGCTCGGATTGATCGGCCAACGAAATAAAGCGATATCGCCACGCTTAGGTTGCGCAATGTCGATGATTTTAGTATTGATGACTGGCAAACGAATACCGTAGGAAAATTGACTTACCACCATGAAGTCACCCGGCAAAATGGTTGGCTCTAGCGAGCCCGTAGGCACACGATAAGGTTGGCCAACAAACGAACGAATCACCCAGACTAACAATAGAACCGGAAAGAACGAACGAGCATAATCAATAATTAAAGGTTCTTTGCCACCCGTAGGCGTGCGCTTTTTGCGCCAGAATAGGCGATCAGCTAATGCAATAATGCCGCTTAAGAAAGTAGCTGCCGTCAAGTAAAATGCAAAATTGTAATCGATCATTTTTTTTCCTATCTTGTCTTATCAATTATTTATATCATCAATGCTCGGGATGACCATCAACCTAATGCGTTGCTTATCAACTATCGACGCGTAACACCGACAAAAATGCTTCTTGTGGGATACTTACTTTGCCCACTTGTTTCATGCGTTTTTTACCCGCTTTCTGTTTTTCCAACAGTTTACGTTTACGTGAAATATCACCACCATAACATTTAGCCGTAACATTTTTTCGTAAAGCTTTCACTGTGGTTCGCGCGATAATTTTTGCTCCAATCGCGCCTTGAATCGCTACATCAAACATTTGCCGTGGAATTAAATCTTTCAAACGTTCTGTGACTTGACGACCACGCGACAAAGCGTGCTCTCGGTGCACGATCACGGATAAAGCATCGACCGTTTCATTATTAATGAGAATATCGAGTTTCACTAAATCAGCTAGCTGAAAGTGATCAAAGCTATAATCTAATGAGGCAAAACCACGGCTGACTGATTTCAAACGATCAAAGAAATCCATCACCACTTCACTCATCGGCAATTCATAACTGAGTGAAACTTGGTTGGTTAGGTACATCAATTTCTTTTGAATGCCACGCTTTTCTATGCACAAAGTAATCACATTACCTAAGCACTCTTGTGGCAAAAGCATATTGGCCACCACAATTGGTTCACGAATTTCTTGAATATCACTCGGTTCCGGTAAACGGCTTGGGTTATCAATATAGAGTGTTTCGCCTTTCTTGCTGATTACTTCATAGACTACCGTTGGTGCTGTGGTGATTAAATCTAAATCATATTCACGTTCAAGACGTTCTTGCACAATTTCCATGTGCAGCATGCCCAAAAAGCCACAACGAAAGCCAAAACCTAAGGCATCCGAACTTTCAGCTTCATAAAATAAAGCGGCGTCATTCAAACGTAGCTTAGCTAAAGCTTCACGGAAAGCTTCAAAGTCATCTGATTCAATAGGGAACATACCAGCGAAGACTTGCGGTTTAACTTGTTTGAAGCCTGCTAAAGGTGCATCAGCCGAGTGTTTAGCATGTGTTAAGGTATCACCAACTGGCGCCCCAAAAATATCTTTAATACCAGCAACTACAAAACCCACTTCACCTGCATGTAAAGCATCACGCTGTTTGCGCTTGGGTGTAAAAATACCCACTTGATCGGCTGGATAATCTTTGCCAGTCGACATCACTTTGATCTTGTCGCCCTTCTTTAAAGTACCTTGCTTGATTCGCACTAAAGAGACCACACCCAAATAACTGTCGAACCAAGAATCAATAATGAGCGCCTGTAAAGGCGCACTGCGATCACCTTGCGGGGCTGGAATCGTGTGAATTAACTGCTCTAAAATATCGGGAATGCCTTGACCACTTTTGGCGCTAACTGGAATCGCATGCGACGCATCGATACCAATCACATCTTCTATTTCTTGCATAGAACGTATGGCATCAAACTGCGGTAAATCCATTTTGTTCAATACCGGCAATACTTCTAAACCTTGATCTAAAGCGGTGTAACAGGTAGCAACCGTTTGTGCTTCTACACCTTGCGCCCCATCCACCACTAACAAAGCACCTTCACAGGCTGCTAATGAGCGTGATACTTCGTAAGCGAAATCCACATGCCCGGGGGTATCAATAAAATTCAGTTGGTAAGCTTGACCATCTTTCGCAGTGTAATGCAGCGTGACGCTCTGGGCCTTGATGGTAATACCCCGCTCTCGCTCGATATCCATCGAATCTAAAACTTGCGCTTTCATCTCACGATCAGACAAGCCCTCACAGATCTGGATAAAACGATCCGCCAAGGTCGACTTGCCATGGTCAATATGGGCAATAATGGAAAAATTGCGGATGCGCTCCTGCGGAGTGACTGATTCAGGCTGATGTTCGGGCTGTGGGCTCATTTCTTTTTCTACTCTTTAATTACCGGCCGCAAGCCGAACTAGGCATAGGCGCCGATTTTAGCTAGCGCTAAAAACCCGCCATCCTACCAAAATTTAACCAAAGCAGTAATACCGGAAGGGTAATGCGCACTCAAAATAATGAACCAAACAGCTGCAGCATTTAATAAGCTGAGCAATACCGCCGCCGAGGCTATGTCTTTGGCACGACCGGAGAGCTGATGGTGCTCACGGCTGATGCGATCCACAGTGGTTTCAACCGCCGAATTAATAAGCTCTATGATCAAAACCAACAGCCAGCTCATGATCAATAAAGCCCGCTCAACCCCGGTCTTGCCCCAATAATAACCCAAGGGTAGCAACACCAGGGTCAAAACAAGCTCCATTTGAAAAGCGAATTGGTGGGTAACCGTTGCCTGCAGTCCCTTTAAAGCATATTGTAACGCCTTGATAATATGCTGAATAATTTTTATCGCTGATTTCATCCTTGCCCCCTTAATTAAAAAACGAAGTGTAGCGATTCGAGTGGTAAAAAAATAGTTATTTAAGGATACCTCTATAAATTGGATATTTTGGCTTAAGACGCGGCGCACACTTTTTGAGCGTCCGCAGTTTATGGGCGATAAATGAGGATTTGAGAAAAGTGCGCAACACAGTATTAAGACAAAATAGCAATTTATAGAGGTGCCCTTTAAGTCTATGTTAAGCTTCGTAGTCTATACTCATCGTACTTCGAGATGCGAAGCTAGGGTTTCAGCTTGCGAGAAGTTGAGGCGTTCTGATTGAGCATAAGGCGAGGAATAGTTATTCTATTTTGAGCTTTTTGTGATTGAAGAACGCCTCAAATTCGACTTAAGGTGGAAGCCTAGCTTCGTAGCTTGAGGTGCGATGGGTATA
>JBDNGR010000270.1:0-1775 GCA_041689165.1 Coxiellaceae bacterium | reverse complement strand
TAAGGCCGAGACTGAGTTGATGCTGGCCAGTGTAGGTTGCTTTAAAACCCTGTTTGGTTTGCGCAATAGTGCTGTAGTTCAGGCGCGTGGCTGGGGAATGCAGCTGCTCAATAAGGCAAGTTGCTTAAAAGAACTCATGGCTCGTTATGCTTTGTGGGGTTAAAGGCTTAGGACTGTACTTTATTAAAAGATGCTTTAAACTGACCATAATCAAGGCTCTTAATATTTTCTTAATAATTGTTCGCTATACTTACTGAAGTGTTTTACCTTAAATGTCCCTATCTTTAGGAGAGCTGTAAATGAGAAACGAAGTGCAAATACCAGGTGATACTATTACAAGGAGCAAGACTTTTGCCGGACTGCTCAAGCCCAAACTCTGGGCCAACACTTATGAGAGAGAGAGAGGTTCTTTAATTGTGGCTTTTATCGGCGGCTTAGCATTTATCCTCTTGGCTGCTTTTAGTGTCAGTTTATTACTGATACCTGCCAATATTTTACCTACTGTATTAGCCAGCATGGTAGCGGCTAGCCCATTAGTTCCTGCCATAATTGCGGGGATTGCTTTAGTACTCGGCTTCCTATTGGTAACACTTCTGCCTTTGGCTAAAGCATGTCATTCTGTTGATGGTCCAGATGCATGTATAGAGCAGCCATCTGATGATGATAAGAAAGCTCCTGATCCTGATAGAGCTACAGCTGTGACTGCAGCTCCTAATGAGCGACAATCTCCTGGTAGTAGTCCAACAGCTACACCAGCTACTGCTGGTCCTGCCGGTGGCGGTAAAGGTGCTGCTGGTACATTGGATCATGATGCTCCAGAAGATACTAAAAAAGGGGGCCTACAACCCTAGCCCAGCTATCGGTAAATGTTCGGTAATGTAATTTATTACTGCCGTTTTTAGGATGATAAAAGGCGCCATTGGCGCCTTTTTTATTAATACTTAAGCAATTGTCAGCAGAGCCTACTAAAAATAATCTAATCCGCTATAATCCTGCCTCCTAAGTGCTAATTTTAAGGAATTCCCATGCCTTCTCGTACGCCTCTCTATGAGCAGCATCAGCTAGCCAATGCTCAATTTGTTGATTTTTCAGGATGGGAAATGCCCATTCACTATGGCTCACAATTGCAAGAGCATCATCAAGTGCGTACGGATGCGGGGATGTTTGATGTCTCACATATGGGCATCGTGGATATTCGCGGTGCGCAAGCACAAGCCTTGTTGCGCTTTGCCTTAGCTAATGATGTTGCCAAACTAACCACACCCGGTTCCGCTTTGTATAGCTGCATGTTGAATGAGCAAGGCGGCATTATCGATGATTTAATCGTGTATTATTTGGCGCCGGATTATTATCGTATTGTTTGGAATGCCGGCACGCGCGACAAAGACTTGCAGTGGTTGCAGGGCATTGCCAAAAAATTTAATCTTGAATTAGTAGAACGCAATGAATTGAGCATGATCGCGGTGCAAGGCCCGAAAGCATTGGCCGCAACACAAGCCTTGTTTCCAGAACGCGCCTCTGAATTAGCGGAACTTAAGGCTTTTAGGACCTTAATTAACCATGACATTTGTCTAGCGCGTACGGGTTATACCGGAGAGGATGGCTTTGAAATCATGGGTCCTACTGCTGAAATTATTCGACTGTGGAAATGTTTTCTTGCCGAAAATGTAAAGCCATGTGGCTTGGGTGCGCGTGATACACTGCGCCTGGAAGCGGGCCTTAATCTCTATGGTTCTGACATGGATGAAAGTACCACGCCACTCGTCTCTAATTTA
>JBDNGR010000269.1:0-4579 GCA_041689165.1 Coxiellaceae bacterium | reverse complement strand
TGTCTTGAAGCTTAAGCTTCAAGACAGTAGTGCTGATAGTCTCTGATCATGGCATTCATAATAATAAGCATTTTATGCATGCAAGCGGTTGGACTGAGCTTGCGAGTCCGCGAGCATGCGCGGCCCAACAACCAATAATGATTTTGCCTGCCCTATTGTTAAAACTTAAGTGCCCAGCTGTTGAGAGCAGCATTGAAAGGAAAGTTTAGCTTCATAGTTCCATAAATGAGAAATTGGGCTTCGCCGCTTGCGATACGAGGAGTATATTGCCTTCCATGAAATCTAAGCTTTATTTCCTTATATTACTGGCAACAATGTTAAGCGCTTGCGCCCACAAGCCTATCGAGCCCACCTATCGCCATGTTCTACCGGCGGTTCGGCAAACACAATTAACGACTTTGAGTCACTGGCAGTTGTCGGGCTCCTTTAGTTTGCGCAGTGCACAGCAGTCGGTAGTGGCGAATTACGAATGGTTACAGCAAGCGACGCAGTATGATCTACATATTCGTTCACCACTGAATTTGTTCAGCATCAAGATTATCGGTGCCCCAGGACGTGTAAGTTTGTGGCGCTCTAACAAAGATTTGGCTGAGGCCAGTAATCCTGAAGACCTGATGCAGCAGCAGCTTGGTTGGCAATTACCCTTATCAAAACTATCTTTTTGGGTTCGTGGCTTGCCGGCACCGGGTGTTTATAGTGCGCAATATGATGCTTGGGGTCATTTACTTGTTTTGGAACAAGAGGGGTGGGTAATTCACTACTCGCGTTATCGCACGTATGGTATGAATGATTTACCGGGGATGCTTAATTTAGAAGATGGCACTTGGACCGCTAAGATTCTGATAAAACGATGGGGTTTTTGAAGCTTAAATCATCCTCTCCTGTTGACAGCTCCTAGACCAGCCAGCACAATAGGCGCCTTTCATTGGGGTGTCGCCAAGCGGTAAGGCACGGGGTTTTGATCCCCGCATACCCAGGTTCGAATCCTGGCACCCCAGCCACTTTCATACATTAAATTTCATTATTGCAAAGCTTGCATTCGTGGCAGAATGCTTTCTACACAAATTTTTCTCTAGGGATGTTGATGAGCGACTTTAAATTAATTGCTGGTAATTCTAATCTTGCTCTAGCAGAAAAAGTCGCCGCCCAGTTTAAAGCTGCTCTTTGTAAAGTGACCGTTGGTAAATTCAGCGATGGTGAAACCATGGTTGAAATTCTGGAAAATGTGCGCGGCCAACCCCTCTTTTTGTTTCAATCCATTTGTGAGCCGACCAATGATAACTTAATGGAATTAATTATCATGGCCGATGCGCTGCGTCGTGCGTCTGCCACAAGCCTAACGGCTGTTATTCCGTATTTTGGATATGCACGTCAAGATCGCCGCGTGCGTTCAGCGCGCGTGCCCATTAGTGCCAAAGTCGTGGCTGACATGATTGCTTCTGTGGGTATTACGCGCGTGATCACCGTTGATTTGCATGCTGACCAAATCCAAGGGTTTTTTGATATGCCTGTTGATAACGTTTATGCCAGCACCTTAATGATGGAAGATGAGTTGCAACTTAAAGATCCAAATATCACGGTAGTCTCGCCGGATGTGGGCGGTGTCGTGCGAGCTCGCGCTATAGCAAAACGTTTAAACGATACTGAATTAGCGATTATCGATAAACGTCGCCCAGGTGCTAATCAGGTTGAAGTGATGAATGTGATTGGTGATGTTAAGGGTCGCGACTGTATTATTGTTGATGACATCGTCGACACCGCTGGTACTTTGTGTCAGGCAGCTATTGCGCTTAAAAAACATGGTGCTAAAACCGTGCGTGCTTATTGCACACATCCCGTGTTATCAGGTTCTGCAATTAAAAATATTACTCAGTCAGAATGTCTTGATGAAATTATCGTGAGTGACACCATTCCGCTAAAAGAAGAAGCGCGTAACTGCTCCAAGATCCGACAAGTCTCTATCAGCTCTTTAATAGCTGAAACGATTCGACGCGTGACTGAGAATGAATCAGTTAGCTCGATGTTTTTGTAAGTAGTTTAATAAAGCCATTTGTAATCCCTTTCTCACGACCCAGCGTTTATGCGCTAATCCCTATATCAATCACGTAATTAGACTGTATGAGCTGTTGTAATTTCGTATATCAATCTTCATGAAAAGTTCCTAGGATCAAAGAGTCGTTTACAGTTAATTGTTTCGCGTTAGCGGATATTCGGAATCGCCTCTTAAAGATTCCAAGCTCTGTCATAAAGTGTTTTAGCTAACGCGAGCCCATCACTAGGAGAAAAATTATGCGAAGATCAGTAGAAAAAGACAATCGATTGTATTTCGATCGAATTGCAAAAGGTTTATTTGTGGGGGTAGCGTTATTCGCGCTTATAGGTGGATTTTTTGCTTTCCCAGCATATGGACCGATTGTTCTAACAGCCTTGGGTTTAGGCTTAGCTTTCAAGGCTGTTGGCACACCCCCTGCAACCAATACGCGTAGCTTTTTATATCTTATGGGTGCTGTAGCGGCCATGGCCATTACAGCTACGTTGCTAACTTTATTTCCCTCAGTAGGCCTGGTGATTGGTTTAACAGCCTTTTTGGTTGCCAGCGGCAGCATTGCTACCCGTTTCTTAGAAAGCAAGCACAGCCTTGCTACTGAGCTGCCTTTCTTGTCACGTGGCAGCTATGTGTTAGCGGGCTTGGCTTTCTTGGGCTTAGCGATTGGTTTTAGCTTAATGGCGACAGGGGTATTACCTACTTTCATCTTGCTGCCAGTGTTTCTGAGTTGCTCCTTAGGAGCGGCGGCTTTGACGTCTGTTGTGACTCTTTGCACGCCGGTTAAAGCAGCAGCTTATGCGCCTGTGAGCGAAGCGGACCATCACGGTGATCACGCCGGTGTTCGTTTTGTTGCAGGGGCGACTGGTGTCTCTGGTGCTCATGTTGCAACGCCTGCCACAGGATTGTTTCCAGGTTTGGAGCAAGCAGCAGGTGAGGCCAGAAATTCTTACCCTTTAGTAGATCCAGATGATCCTCGCCGCACCGCAAGTGGCGCGTTTGTGCCTACTTAATGTGCTAGCTGTGTGGTCTAAAGCTTGTTAGTCGCAATGACTAAATCGCAGCGGGTTTGGCTTATAGGTCTATCAACCTAGCAGCTGGACCGGCTGTTTTCTTTTATCGGTCTGCCTTCTTCCCCATCTGTCCGATTTTTAGTAGCGTTTTTTCTCAAAATGAGTAAAATGCCTGGTTCCGTGGCCATATACCTGGTCGAAATTAGAGCTTTTGGAGAGAGAGAATGGCAAGTCCAATACAATTTAATGCTGAATTACGTGAAGAACGAGGTAAGGCTGACAGCCGCCGCTTGCGTCGTTTGCAAGACCGCATTCCTGCCGTAGTTTACGGAGCCGGTAAAGAGAATCAATTGTTAACTTTGCCTCATAAAGACGTCATGTTGAGTTTGGCGCATGAATCTACTTATTCACAAATTTTGACTGTGTCTGTAGGCGGTGCTGAAGAGAAAGTTGTATTAAAAGATGTACAGCGTCATCCTTACAAGAACCGAATTCTGCATGTGGACTTCTTACGCATTAACATGAAAGAAAAGTTGAAAATGAATGTGCCTTTGCACTTCGTTGGTGAAGATAAAAATGCGGCTGTTAAAGAAGGCGGTTTGGTTTCACACTTAATGAACGAATTAGAAGTTAAGTGCTTACCCGGCAACTTACCGGAATATATCGAAATCGATGTTTCTGATTTAGCTTTGGATGACAGCATTCATCTTTCTCAAGTCAAATTGCCGGCTGGTGTTGAATTAGCACATGCGGCTGATGAAGCGCATGACCACACGGTAGCAAGCATTCATTTACCACGTGCAGTTAAAGGCACTGAAGAAGCGGCGGCTTCTGCTGAAGCCACAGATGCTACTCCTGCAGAAGCCCCTGCGGCTGAAGCTCGGGAATAATTTTCCTTGGAAGGGATTCAACTAATTGTTGGCTTGGGTAATCCAGCCCAACAGTATGTGAGTACCCGTCATAACGCTGGAGTTTGGTTTGTTGATGAACTGCTAAAACTTAGCGACACTTCCCTTACTAAAGAATCGAAATTAAAAGCTCATGTGGGTGCCACCAAGCATTTCGGGGTAAACTTACGCTTAGCTGTTCCCACCACCTATATGAATGAAAGTGGCATGGCTGTCGCGGCGATTGCGCACTTCTATAAAATTCCGGCGGAAGCCATTTTAATTGCGCACGATGAAATTGATTTTGCAGTGGGTGCTGCTCGCTTGAAAAAAGGTGGCGGACACGGTGGCCACAATGGTTTGCGCGATATCATTAAACATTTAGACAGTGTCGAATTTTGGCGTTTACGTATCGGCGTGGGCCATCCTGGTCACAAAGATCGAGTGCATGATTATGTGCTCAATCCGCCACCCGCTGCTGAACAATTGGCTATTTCACAAAACATTGATCGTGCAAGTGCCGTGATTCCGCTGTTATTATCCGGCAAGTTTGAGCAAGCAATGACAGAATTACATTCGTAAGCGAAGCTATACCCATCGTACTTCGAGATGCGAAGCTAGGGTTTCAACTTGCG
>JBDNGR010000268.1:0-2453 GCA_041689165.1 Coxiellaceae bacterium | reverse complement strand
GGTTAAGCTGGAATAGAAGGCAAATGTTAGTTGAATTGGAAGTCACTGCCGTTAGAGGTTCCCTCTCCAGTGCTAACAGTAACGCTTGCTGTACCGGCAACTCCTCCTGGCGCTACAGCTGTGATTTGGGTGGCGCTATTTACCACATATGGTATTGCAGGAATGCCACCAAAGTTAACTGCACCACCAACCCCGTCAGCCCCCAAGAACCCCGTGCCAATGATCTTAACGCTTGTGCCAACATGCCCAGCAGCTGGATCTAAGCTCGTAATCACCGGCGTCGTTTGATAAATAAAGTCATCAGCCGTGGTATCGGCTGAAGTCAGGCCGCCATTGGTTACGGTGATATTGACGGTGGCGTTGGCAATACCGGCCGGTGAGGTAGCCGTGATTTGAGTATTGCTAGTGACGTTATAAGTAGCCGCATTGTTCAGGCCGAATTTAACGCCGAGAGCACCCACAGTTCCGATAAAACCTGTTCCGGTGATAACCACGCTGGTGCCGCCCGCAATGCTTCCGTAGTTAACGGAAAGTGATGTCACAGTAGGAGCGTAAGTGAATAGATTAGCTTGAGCTTGAGCTGAGATGCCAGCCGGTGTAGTAACGCTAATATTTACGGCGCCACTGCCAGCCGGTGAGGTGGCAGTGATTTGGCTATCGCTGTCGAATATAAAGCTGGCGCTAGTGGTACCAAAGTTTACGGCGGTAGCCCCAGTGAAGTTTGTACCAATTATAGTAACTGAGGTTCCACCAGCGGCTGGGCCTGTAGCCGGACTAATGCTAGTGACGTTTGGTGGTGTGACTGAGTTCACGTTTAGGTTAGTAGAGCCGCTCACGCCCAGGTAAGAGGCAGAAATTGAGGTGGTGCCAGGTGCGACACCGTTCGCCAAGCCAGACGAGCTGATAGTGGCAACACTAGTTAGTGATGAGCTCCAACTTACCAGTGAAGTGACGTCTTGTTGGCTGCTGTCTGGATAGGTCGCTGTGGCCAGATATTGCTGCGTAGCTGCCGAGCTAATGCTTGCGTTAGCGGGTGTTATAACAATAGTGATAGGTGAAAGTCTAACATTGCGTTGATCAACCACCGCATAGACTTGAGCCATTTTAACAGCCGGTGTTTTGACCCAATCATTAATGTTTTCTTCAGTAAAATTGCTGGCCAAATCGTAGTGGCGAGCATGACTGAAGCCTCCTTCTAGATCTAAAAGATTGATGCTGAGCATTAAGCTATTGCTGGAGGGCATAGCGCCAGGGAAGGTATCGTGCTCACCTTTTAGAGCAAGTTCGATGCCGTGACGTTTTAATTGCGTTGGTAGCCAAGCAAGGGCCGCTTGATAAGAGTTACCAATGGCTCTTACAGAAACACCAACGTCTGCTTTAAGGTTGGGGGCGAGTAGTTGTGTGAAGTTTGCGCCACCACCAAGTCCTTTGTTGTCACTGATGGAGCTGTAGGCAGGTGAATAGCTAAGAGAATCATAATTTATAGCAGGCTTTAGTAGCGAGCTCGCTGCTAGCAATAAATTAATTTTTACATCAGCACCTTGGCTTGTTCCGCCCGCTATGTTGCGATCATTGCGATAGCTCAAGCCACCAGCTGTATAGTTAATTGGGTTTAGGCTTTGGTTTTGGGCTTTAGCATAGTAACCACCCATCTCCACGCTTTGTAATAGGCCTTTTAGGGTCTTTAAGTAGCGGGCGCCATAGGCATTTTGGTATACGCGTTGATCTGTACTGCCAGTGGTAAAGTTGAAAGGCAAAATCTGGCTAAGTCGTTCTGCCGATACTTTAAATAAGCCTAGCGAATCAATTTTGAAGCCACCTGTAGCGCCAAAGCGGTACATCTTGGCGCCATATTCGCCTAGGGCCGAAAAACCGAGAGAATCATTGATAGCTTGAGTGTAATTAACGCTACCATTTACACCGGTGAGTGAATTGTAAGTGCCGGCTAATTCTAATTGGCCCGATAATCCAAGCTGTTGGCTCGACATAGCCATACTGTTAGATGATTGAGTGCTTGGGATCTTGGCCAGGTTGGTGTTATGAGCATTGGTTTCAGGGTTGCCTTGTAGGGGTTCGCTAAGATGAGCCAATGGGTTATGAGCCGCGATAGCCTGCATGGCCACAGCTGGCAGCATAAACATACCAAGACATAGGCCCAACAGGCCTAATAGGCTGAAAATCTGTTTCAACTTTGCACCCTCGCGTCCATGCAAGAAATTTAGGCTTAACTATAAAAAAGCCAGCTCCACCAAACAGTGAGTATAGACTAAAAATAAAACCTCGCTTGGCAGAATGAACAGCCTGGAAGTGAGAATGGCGCCACTAAGGTTTATACCCATCGTGCCTGAAGATGCGATGGCTATATACCTCTCGCACCCCAAGCGGCGAGTTGTAAGCTTCATCTTGACGTCGCATTAGCCCGCTTCGTCAATCACAAAAGCTCGAAAGAGCCC
>JBDNGR010000267.1:0-1949 GCA_041689165.1 Coxiellaceae bacterium | reverse complement strand
TTGCGAGAAGTTGAGGCGTTCCGATTGAGCAAAAGGCGAGGAATAGTTATTCTATTTCGAGCTTTTTGTGATTGAAGAACGCCTCAAATTCGACTTAAGGTGGAAGCCTAGCTTCGCATCTTGAGGTACGATGGGTATATATCCATCACATTTCATTACGGCACTAAGCTTAGTTAGACTTGTCGCACTTAGCTATAGCTCTGCTTGGCTTCAGTGCTGTTTTGAAATGTGATGTCTCTATAAATACATACACCCAACTGAAAGAGGGCGGGCACGGGGGCCCGCCCCTACAAGACCGTGGGTAATTCAAGGAAGGTGGGCACCCCAATCTACAAACCAGAGCCGCCCCTACAAGACCGTGGGTAATTCAAGGAAGGTAGGCACCCCAATCTACAAACCAGAGCCGCCCCTACAAGACCGTGGGTAATTCAGGCTCCTCTACTCACACAGGACCCTGCCCATACCAGTTCGTGATTAATTTTCCAAGTATGTCTGCAGCAGCCAGCGTGGAATTTGTCGTTTGCCTGAGCGTAAGCTTGCACGCAGCTCTCGATAATTTGGGACAAATCGCTCCACCAGTCTCCAAAAGCATTTTGAATGATTGAAATGCTGCGTATGACAAAGCTCATGAATTAATACATAGTCAAGCAAGGCTTTATCTAAAAATAATAATTGAACATTTAAACTAATTCGCGCGGTTTTGGAACAGCTTCCCCACTGTGTTTTGTGTGAGCCAAAACACACGGAGCGATAGGCCAATTCGGTGAGCTCACTCAGCTCGTCTAAGCGGGGCTTAAGATGCGTCTCTGCTAAATCTTTTATAAAGTTAATCAATAACTCGCGGGTTTTTGCAAGATTGCCCTGCGGAGAGCGTATCAAAACAGTATTCGCTTCATCTAGAATGGTCAGAGCAGCATAGGCACTCTCGTTGTAGCTAAGATGCCAATGGTGATCGATAGCGGGTAAGAGCAACTTCTGCGGCAGAGTATTGTCTTGAGCTTGAGCCGGCATTTCTGCTAAATATTGTGCCTGTCTTTTTGCAATCCACTTTTGTTGCGATTGCAAAAATGCAATAGCTTTGCGTCGATGTCGCTCACTGGGGATAATCAGTTCCAAACCAGATTCAACTGTAAATCGCAAACTAATGCGCCGCGCACGCTCACTGACTCTAATGGTGTAGGGTGGTAACTCTCGTATTTGGATTTCCATAAGAGGCAATGCTAACATAGCGCCCAAAAGCCAACTAGGCTTGTTAAAGAAAATAACTGAATGATCACAACATCGCCCACAGCTGTACCCAGCGGGCTGCCTAAGCCAATTGCTTTGGAACTCACGAGCTCAGAAGACAAACAACAGAATGCTGTTGGACGCTTTTTTTTGCCTCTCACCATGGCCGCTAAACTTGAATCATTAATTTATTCTCTTGGGACAGGCTTGCTAGCGGCCGCCATCATGGTCTTTGCCTTCAGTCATCTCTCACCGATTTTTTTAGTAGTCATCAGTAGTCTGTATCTAAGCGGCTTTACGGCGTGGCTGATTTTGACAAAACTTGCTAAGAATGCGACACCTCTGCAACAAGCATTATTATTGCGCTCTTCCTTGATGGTGGGCGTATTATTCGCCCTGTGCATTAGCTTTGCCGCTATTCCCTCAATCGGCCTCAGCACCACGCTGTCTGGCGGCGGTTTTCTGATTGCGGCTACCCATATCGGACTCTACCTTCTTATTGCCTTGGCAATTACTCAGTTAAGTCTTAGCGCCTTAGTAACTGGTATACCACTCACCAAAGCGCGACAAAGAGTAGTATCGATGATGTGCATAGTGTGGCAAAAACTCTCAATCTCACGCGCAAGACAGAAAGCAATCCATCCTATAGCTTCACAGAAAAAATGTGCCTATACCCATCGTACGTCGAGATGCGAAGTTTTAAGTTTCAGCTTGCGAGCAGT
>JBDNGR010000266.1:0-3945 GCA_041689165.1 Coxiellaceae bacterium | reverse complement strand
TTTTGCTCAATCCTCATCGGGCCACTGCTCGCAAGCTGCAACTTAAAACTTCGCAGCTCGAGGGTCGAGAGGTATATCTGAAAAATAAGGTTAAAACCCTACTCATTCATTAAGATTTTGCGCAACAAAGCAGGCCCTTCGTAAATAAAACCACTATAGGTCTGAATTAAGCTCGCACCTGCAGCCAATTTTTCTTGGGCATCCTTGGCTGAGAAAACCCCGCCCACACCCACAATCGGCAAACGATCACCGCACTGCTGATGTAGTTTAGCAATAATTTGATTCGACTTTTCGAGCAGTGGCTTGCCACTTAAACCGCCACTCTCCTGTGCATGAGCTTCCTGCATCACCAAGCTGCGATCTATAGTAGTATTGGTCGCAATCACCCCATCAATTTGATTGTTTAGCAGAGTATCTGCCAGTGAGCTCAACTCAGCATCACTTAAATCGGGCGCTATTTTTACGAGCAAAGGCACTCGGCGCAAATAATTTTGCTGTAATTCTTGCTGCTGTTTTTTCAAACCACTTAATAATTCATTGAGATATTGTGTGCTTTGTAATTCGCGCAAGCCTGGCGTGTTGGGTGAGGAAATATTAATCACCACATAATCCGCATAGGGGTATACTTTGGCAAAACACACGCGGTAATCATCCAATGCCTGCTCTAGAGGTGTATCTTTATTTTTCCCTATATTTACGCCTATTAGACCGGGCAAACGTCGCTGTTTTAAATTTTCAACCAACTGATCAACACCCCTATTATTAAAACCCATGCGGTTAATAAATCCTTTCGCCGCTATAAGACGAAATAAGCGTGGACGCGGATTTCCCACTTGTGGCTTAGGTGTTACTGTGCCGACTTCAACAAAGCCAAAACCTAAAGCAAACCAGGTATCGATACATTCACCATTCTTATCTAAACCCGCCGCCAATCCTAAATAATTAGGAAAGTTTAGACCAAAAACCTCAACCGCTTTCGTCTTAAGATCAGGTTGAAATCGTAACAACAAGCGAGTTACCCAGGACCAACTAAGAATGCTCAACGTTAAATGATGACTAAATTCAGGATCAAAACGAAATAAGAATGATTTTAGGCAGGAGTACATTTAAACCCTTAGAGCTAATTAATGAAGCGGCTCATTATAACTCATAAACTAAAACTATCAGCAACCATCCAGGCCTGAGCTGCTTGATTGCCGATCACTGTATTATCACTTGCTATTAAAACCCTAAGCTCTTCAGTCCAAGCTAACCATTTAGGTGAAAAAGCTTGCTGTACCTACTAAATGTAACTACATTGCAAACTAGATTTGAATGAAATCCTACTAAAAATCGCTTAAATCTAGCCAAGCATGGCTTCTCCGATGCCGAAGCTATTTTCTCTGGCGAAACTGTTAGTTTTAAGGACGATAGATTTGACTACGTGGAAGACCGCTTTATTACTTTAGGGGCATTAGCAGAGCGTGTAGTCTTGCTCGTGCATACTCAACGCAATGAATTCATCCGTATTATTTCCATGAGGCAAGCCAATGAACGCGAAAAGAAAATCCATTACCAGCGACTTAAAGAAGCTAGCTAACCTAACTGACGCTGAGATTGATTATTCTGACAGCCCCCCTCTCGACGATAGCTTCTTTAGCAGAGAAATTATCCACCCACCCAAGAACAAGCAAAGTATTACGCTACGCCTGGATCACGAGGTTTTAGAGTTTTTCAAAGAGCGCGGCAAAGGCTATCAAACCCTTATGAATGCGGTATTAAAAACCTATGCGCTGGCGCACCGGAAGAAAGCTAAACCAAACCGCCGATAAATAAGCCTTTCATTGCCGCAAAGTGTCAACGCAAAGTTGAATTGCTCCTGCTAAATTGATACGCTCCTCTTGGGTCTACCCAAGTGTCTTTTACAACACTCTAGAGAGAATCATGCCAGAACAAGGAAAAAGAAATCGTCCCCTGTCGACTTGTGCCAAATTAGCGCTTAGCGACTGGCCAGTATTAGCGCGCTTAATTACGCATTACAGCACCCCCATTCAAAAAACTAATGCGGCACTTGAGAGCACCAAAGTATCGGTCTTGAGTGACAACCAAATTAATGAAGCTTTCCAGGGTCCATTTGGTACATTCTTGAAAGATAAAGTGATGGACTTTGCGTCTCTTGCTAAAGTAAAGTCAAAGCACATCACCTCTCAACAAGAGATGTTTAAGCGTGACATAGTTGAAGACCCTAAAGCTGATGTAAATGGTTTAACTGCAATCGTCGCGAGCCAAATTTCTATTCCAACTCTTGATAGTATCTTTTCCCAACTTGAACACTTGACTCATGAGCATAATGAGCAATGGATTGAAGCTAATAAGTACTGGAAGAATGGCCTGACTCAATATTTTTCACAAAGCAATATGCCGCTGGCAGAAATTGAGTTGGAAGACTTTATGACAGATGTTTCAGCCACTGAATTATTGAAGCAGTTTACCGAGCTTAAGCTTAATCCACCAAAAACCAAACTGGGCTGCAACACCTTTGGTTCATACTTAAAATTGAAATCTAGCTTGGCGGTTTATAGCTCGCTCAGCAGGCGCTTACAAGCTCACACAGAGAATGATGTGACTCAATTTTTAAAGTCTCTGGTGAATTACTTTAGTGATATTGAGAAATACGAAAAACAGATGTTAGATAACCAGCACGCTCAAACTAACCAAGTTCTGCAAGCTGTGGCTTTTGCATTACCACCGGCGTAGATGGGATATGCTTGCGGGGTCCCTAGGGCATTGTAAGCGATGTCTAGCTTTCGGAATTATTTATTTACAATGAAACTTTCTACGAAGAACCTCTAGGGGCAATACTGGTGTGGTTATTGGGTGGTTGCCCCGTCAACTGCACATCAATGCCAGTTACCACACATGCACCCAACTGAAAGAGGGCGGGCACAGGGGCCACGCCCCTACAAGACCGTGGTTAATTCAAAGAAGGCGCGGGCACTCAATTTACACGCCAGACCCACACCCCTACGCCCAAGCTACGACTCACCACGACAGGCATCTAGCAGCTTCTGCAGCTCTTCACCTTCTAATAGCTGACACTTTCCTTGTCGTAAACTACGAGGTAGCGTCAAAGGTCCGTAACGAACTCGAATAAGGCGGTTAACTGCCATGCCACAAGCTTCAAACATACGTCGTACAAAACGGTTGCGGCCTTCCATGGTAACCAAATGATACCAACGGTTCGCTCCTTCCCCACCCGCATCAATGATGTGCTCAAAACGACCTGTCCCATCTTCCAAATCGATACCCTGCGTTAATTTTTCTGCATCATCATGACTAAGCTGACCCAAAACTCGAGCGGCATATTCACGTTCGATCTTGGAGCTAGGATGCATCAGTTGGTTGGCCAATTCGCCATCATTACAAAACAAGAGCAAGCCAGAAGTATTGATATCGAGACGCCCCACATTTATCCAACGCCCTTGTGCCTTCGGCAAAGAATCAAATACGGTTCTACGACCCTCAGGATCGCTACGCGTACAAATTTCACCAAGCGGCTTGTGGTAAATTAAAACTTGCTGTTCTGGCATGGTCTTAGACGGATGAAGGGTTTTACCATCGACACTGATTTTCGCACCCAGCTCAACTCGTTCACCTAAGTGAGCAACATGGCCGTTGACTATCACGCGTCCATCTTTAATCCAATCTTCTGCTTGGCGACGCGAACCTAGACCGGCCCGCGCTAATACTTTTTGTAGTTTTTCAGACATGTTCTTCACGATCAAAAATTTCAGGTTCATCGATAGCTAATTCTTCGAGCTCGACATCGGCAATTAACATATCATCTTCAGGAATACCATCTTCGATATAGGAATCTTCAGCCATTTCAGCTTCTTGGGCAGCTACCTCTTCCTCTTCAAGAGCTGTTTGCATCTCACCAACTTGTTCAATGCCATCCACTTCTAG
>JBDNGR010000265.1:0-5356 GCA_041689165.1 Coxiellaceae bacterium | reverse complement strand
GCGGGCACCCAATTTACACACAAGACCCGCCCCTACAGCGCCACTATCAATTCCTGCAAAGCTAAACGATAGACTTCGCGTTTAAACTGCACAATTTCAGTCAGTGGTTGCCAATAATCAACCCAGCACCATTGATCAAATTCAGGTTTAGCAAACTTATCCAAGTGAATATGAGCATCATCACTCACTAAACGCAACAAAAACCATTTCTGCTTTTGTCCGACACATAAAGGATGATTAGTTCTTCTAATATATTGTTCTGGTAACCGATAGCTATACCATTGCTGAGTCACGGCCAAAACCTCTACATCAGCAGCACACAAACCCAATTCTTCGTCCAACTCACGCAGCATCGCATCAAGTGGAGACTCTCCTTCTTGTATCCCTCCCTGGGGAAACTGCCAAGCATTAAGGTTATTCACACGTCGCGCCCATAGAACTTTGCCATCAGCATAACTTAAGATAATCCCCACATTGGCCCGCAAGCCTGCTTCATCAATCATATTGTTACTTCCACCTGAGCGGTCGGCAGGGGCTCTATCGCCGATTTTGCGCCTACGCCTAAACTCACCCTAGGACCTGTCCCTAGTAAAACACGGTACAAAAACGACAACTTCTGCAGCCTATGTAATCCATTGTCACTCATTACTTTCTCACCTAGAAGGATTTTTTGAAGTATAACCTCAGGCTCACACACTTAAGCCCTTGATAAAATGAAGGCTCGATTTTGGGATATATTTGACCCAAAGAAATCTACACTTTATCCACACTTTTCCCCCAGAGTTATGCCCTTGCAATCACCCTGAAAACACACTATCTTGTGCCCATCCGCTATACGAAACCCATCATATGGGGGTCTAAAGGATTGAGACCTACTAAGCAAGGGATAGCTCTTTTTAGCATAGTTATCTTAAAAATCAAAACCCTATCCATAAGGTAGCCATTGAGATTCCAAGCAGGAACTTAATGACCACTTTAGGATTCACTAGCTTTGGAGTGCATGGACATGAGCATACACACTGACAACGGCGTTGCAGAAACAATTCATATTAACGACCCAAGCTTGTTGCGCGCAACTGAGCCTGGTCAATTACGCATTATTAAGCGCCGAGGCACCATTACTCAGTATGATGATAGCCGAATCAACGCCGCCATTAAGAAAGCTTTCTTGGCTGTGGAAGGAACTGCTGCTACACAATCAACGCGAATCCATGAAATAGCAGCAAGACTTACCGAAGACATCTCACGCCGCCTAAAAAATCGTTGGCCCAGCGGTGGCACTATTCATATTGAAGAAGTCCAAGACATCGTAGAGCTCTCTTTAATGCGTACTGGTGAGCATGCAGTAGCCCGCTCTTATGTACTTTATCGTGAAGAGCGCAACCGTGCCCGCATAAATCAAGAGCAAGAAGCGCAAACACATGCATCCATTCATGTCACCATGGAAGACGGTACGCGCGTTCCACTCGATCTTAAATGGCTAAGTCAATTGGCAACCAGCGCTTGTGAAAACTTAAGTGATGTTAATCCACAACAAATCATCCAAGATGCCCAAAACAATTTGTTTGACGGTGTGTCATTAAAAGATGTTTACAAAGCTTTGGTCATGAGCGCACGCACTTTAGTGGAAAGCGAGCCTAACTATAGCTATGTCACAGCACGCCTGCTCACGCATGATCTTTACAATGAAGCTTTAGACTTTTTAGACTTAAAACACGATCACGCCCGCATCAACATGGCAACTTACTATCCTCAAGCACTTAAGAACTTCATTAATAAAGGGATTGATCTTGAGCTGATTAGCCCCGAAATGAAAAAATATGACTTGGATAAATTAGGCCAAGCATTAAAAGCTGAGCGTGACCAACAATTCACTTATTTAGGCTTACAAACCTTATACGATCGCTACTTCATTCACTCTAACGGCACCCGTTTTGAACTACCGCAAGTATTCTATATGCGAATCGCGATGGGTCTTGCACAACGTGAAAAGAATTACGAAGAACGCGCGATTGAATTTTATAATCTGTTGTCATCTTTTGACTTCATGAGCTCAACGCCCACCTTGTTCAACTCAGGCACTTGCCGTGAACAATTGTCGAGCTGCTTCTTAACCACAGTTCCAGATGACTTGTCCGGTATTTACGGCGCTATTCGAGATAACGCACTACTATCGAAATTTGCTGGTGGTTTAGGTAATGACTGGACACCGGTACGGGCAATTGGTGCGCATATCAAAGGCACCAATGGTAAATCCCTAGGCGTGGTACCTTTCTTGAATGTGGCTGATGCAACCGCTGTGGCCGTTAACCAAGGCGGCAAACGTAAAGGTGCTGTTTGTGCTTATCTTGAAACTTGGCACTTAGACATTGAAGAATTTTTAGAATTGCGCAAAAACACGGGTGATGATCGTCGCCGTACGCATGACATGAATACCGCGAACTGGATTCCAGATCTATTCATGAAACGCTTATTCGAAGGTGGCAACTGGACCTTGTTCACACCCAACGAAGTGCCAGACTTACATGATATTTATGGTAAGGAATTTGAAGAAGCTTATGTCGAATATGAGCGTCGTGCTGCCAAAGGGGAATTGCATCATAAAACTATTCCTGCCGTTAACTTGTGGCGCAAAATGCTCGGTATGTTATTTGAAACAGGTCACCCTTGGATTACCTTCAAAGACAGTTGCAATCTACGCTCGCCACAACAACATGTAGGCGTGGTTCACAGCTCTAATCTTTGCACAGAAATCACTTTAAATACGTCTGAAGACGAAATTGCGGTCTGTAACTTAGGTAGTATTAATTTAGTTAACCACATCACACCGAATGGTTTAGACAAAGACAAACTACGTAAAACCATTAAAACGGCTATTCGCATGCTAGACAATGTGATTGATATTAACTACTACTCAGTGCCACAAGCGAAGAACTCCAACTTCAAGCATCGCCCAATTGGTTTAGGAATTATGGGCTTCCAAGATGCTTTGTATGTGCAAGCTATTCCTTATGCTTCTCAAGAAGCGGTTAATTTCGCTGACACCAGCATGGAATACATCAGCTACTACACTATTGAAGCTTCTTGCGAGCTTGCTGAAGAACGTGGTACTTATGAATCATATGAAGGTTCTTTGTGGAGCAAAGGTATATTGCCAATTGATTCCATTAAGTTATTAGCCGACAGTCGTGGCCCATACTTAGATCAAGACAGCTCGCAAACTTTAGAATGGGATAAATTGCGTAAGAAAGTGAAAAAACAGGGTATGCGCAACTCCAACACCATGGCGATTGCACCGACCGCCACCATTTCTAATATTTGTGGCGTGTCACAATCCATTGAACCCACCTACCAAAACTTGTTTGTCAAATCTAACTTGTCTGGTGAGTTTACTGTGGTTAATCCTTTCCTAGTTAAAGACTTGAAGAAGCTTGGCTTGTGGGATCAAGTGATGGTGCACGATCTTAAATACTACAATGGTAGCTTAACTAAGATTGATCGCATTCCTGAGTTACTTAAGCAACTGTATGCGACTGCCTTTGAAGTAGAATCACGTTGGTTAGTAGAAGCCGCTTCACGTCGTCAAAAATGGATCGACCAAGCGCAATCACTTAATCTGTATATGGCAGAACCTTCCGGTAAAAAATTGGATCTGTTATACCGCATGGCTTGGTTGCGTGGCTTAAAGACCACTTACTACTTACGCAGTCTTGGTGCTACCAATACTGAGAAAGCTACTATCAATGACGATGCTTTAAACGCAGTACGCAAAGATAGCGAAGCTCAAGCTTGTTCGATCGATAATCCAGACTGCGAAGCCTGTCAGTAATTTTTGCAAGGAGTGAGTAATGACTAGAAATACTTTATTAGATTGGAACGACATTCAGGAAGAAGCAGTAGCTGCACAACAAAGTGCCGTTATTGCTGCAATACCTCTTGCGGTGGGCGCGAGTGGCTTAGAAACACTGGAAATGGGTGCAGCACGTGTGCAAGTTGACGATAAAAAAATCATCAACTGCCGCGCTGATCTTAATCAATTAGTGCCTTTCAAATACATGTGGGCTTGGAAAAAATATTTGGCAAGCTGCTCCAATCACTGGATGCCAAATGAGATCAATATGGCGGCTGATATTGCGCTGTGGAAAGATCCTAACGGCTTAACAGAAGATGAGCGCACTATTATTAAACGTAGTCTTGGTTTCTTTTCAACCGCTGATTCTTTGGTCGCTAATAACTTGGTGTTGGCTGTTTATCGCCACATTACCAATCCCGAATGCCGCCAATATCTATTGCGCCAAGCTTTCGAGGAAGCGATACACACCCATGCTTATCAATACATTATTGAAAGCTTGGCGTTAGATGAAGCTGAAGTTTTTAATATGTATCGCGAGATACCCTCAGTTGCCGCAAAAGCGGCGTGGGCTTTACCTTATACGCAAAGCTTAGCCGATCCTACTTTCAACACCGGCACGCCGGTCGATGATCAACGTCTATTGCGTGATCTGGTCGCTTTTTATGTGATCTTTGAATCAATTTTCTTCTATGTTGGTTTTACCCAAATCTTAGCCATGGGTCGTCGCGGTAAAATGACTGGTACTTCTGAACAGTTCCAATACATTTTGCGTGATGAATCGATGCACGCTAACTTTGGTATCGATGTGATCAATCAAATCAAAATTGAAAATCCGCATTTATGGACCAAAGCTTTCCAAGATGAATTGATTAGCATGATTCGTGAATCCGTTGACATCGAAGTGGCATACGCTAAAGACACCATGCCACGGGGCATTTTGGGCTTAAATGCTGACATGTTCCGTGAATATCTACAGTACATTGCCAACCGTCGCTGCGCGCAAATCGGACTTAATGAACAATATCCAGGCGTTAAGAATCCATTCCCGTGGATGAGTGAAATGATGGATCTTAAGAAAGAAAAGAACTTCTTTGAAACTCGCGTGATTGAATATCAAGCGGGCGGTACTTTGAAGTGGGATGAGTAGTGTCTCGTGAAGTGGCTTTTAAGGTTTAAGTGCATCTGGTGGAAAAGCTGACTCGAGCGGCACATGCCGGCTCGGCTTGAACACTGCTGCAGGTTTTGTCGAAAAAAGCCCTGCGCCCACGCTTTTGCGCTCTCCTTCGGGTGGTGCAGCAGAATTAACGTAAGCGGTTAATTAAGCACAGGGTTGCGCATATACCCCTCGTAGCTCAAGATGCGAGTTATAAGTTCCATCTTGACTCGCATTAGCCCGCGTCCTCAATCACAAAAGCTCGAAAGAACCCCACTATTCCTTCGCTTTTGCGGAATGTCATCGGGCCACTGCTCGCAAGCTGAAACTTAAAACTTCGCCGCTTGAGG
>JBDNGR010000264.1:0-1516 GCA_041689165.1 Coxiellaceae bacterium | reverse complement strand
TTGCATCACTTAAGATATCCGGGTATTTTCCAGGAAGTTCCCAGGTTTGAAAAAAGGGCGTCCAGTCAATGTAAGGAACTAATTCATTCAATGAAAAATCTGAAAATTGTTTTACACCTAAAAAACTGGGTTTGGTAATGATTTCATGAGCCCAATCTATTTTCAATTTATTTTCTCGGGCATTGTTTAAGCTAAGTAAAATTTGTTTTTTACTTTTTTGATGGCGCACGCGCACCGTTTCATATTCGACTTTTAGCTCTTTAACATAGCCATCGTATCGTTCTGTGCTGATTAAATTATTTAATACACCAATTGCTCGCGAGGCATCAACCACGTGCACGGTACAGCCATCGTAATTGGGTTCTATTTTTAAAGCAGTGTGCGTTCGCGAAGTTGTCGCGCCGCCGATCAATAAAGGTATTTTAAATTGCAGTCGTTGCATTTCTTTGGCGACGTGAGACATTTCTTCGAGCGAAGGCGTAATCAATCCACTTAAGCCAATAATGTCTGCATTCCATTCTTTGGCGGTGTCTAAGATTTTTTGACAGGATACCATCACACCGAGATCCATGACTTCATAATTGTTACATTGCAATACCACGCCAACGATATTTTTACCGATATCGTGAACGTCACCTTTAACGGTGGCTAAAAGGATTTTACCTTTGTGTTGTGCTACACCGTTTTTCTCAGCCTCGATGAATGGAATTCAATAAGCAACAGCTTGTTTCATCACGCGAGCACTTTTAACAACTTGTGGTAAAAACATTTTGCCGGCACCGAATAAATCGCCGACGATGTTCATGCCGTCCATCAAAGGACCTTCGATGACTTCGATTGGTCTTTTGTAATTGTGTCGAGCTTCTTCGGTATCTTGTTCGATATAAGCGTTGATACCGCTGACTAATGCATAGGAAATTCGCTCGGCAACGGGTTTTTCACGCCAACTTAAATCTCCTTTCTTTTTCTCTTGGCCTTTCATGTCGTGAGCGATTTCTAAGAGACGTTCCGTCGCATCGTCACGACGATTTAAAATAATATCTTCAATCAGACCGCGAATATCTTTAGGAATATCATCATAAATTGCCAATTGTCCAGCGTTAACGATGCCCATGGTCAAGCCGGCTTGAATGGCATAATACAAGAAAACGGCATGAATGGCTTCACGCAAAGGATTATTACCGCGGAATGAAAATGAAATATTACTGACACCACCGCTGATCAATGCGTAGGGTAAGCTTTTTTTAATGGCTCGAGTTGCTTCGATAAAATCAACGGCATAATTATTGTGTTCAGCAATGCCAGTTGCGACGGCAAAAATATTAGGATCAAAAATAATATCTTCAGCGGGGAACTGCACTTGATTAACTAAAACATTATAAGCACGAGTACAGATATCAATTTTTCGTTTTAAGGTATCAGCCTGGCCTTGTTCATCAAACGCCATCACAACGACAGCGGCACCATAACGTCTGACGAGAATGGCGTGTTTAATAAACTCCGCTTCGCCTTCTTT
>JBDNGR010000263.1:0-5070 GCA_041689165.1 Coxiellaceae bacterium | reverse complement strand
ACTGGTCCGTAGGCGGCTTTGGCTCCACTCTCTTTTTCAGACAGATGCACTTTCACCTGATCTGCGTTTAATCACGACCGCTCAGGTCGAACATCTGCTTTCTGCTCTGTGTTATTAACTTGTTAATGTGCAAAGTCGAGATTATTATCACATCAATAAAACTTATTAAGTAAATACCAATTGAAATAAAAAATGTGATGATCCCAAAATCACCTCGAAACGGTTTAATTTCCCAATCTGCCAGAACAAAGTCAAGAATTGCATACAAAGGGAAAATTGGATAAATCCATCTTCGGTTCAAATTACTATCAACGTAGATTAGTCCAAAGCCGAGCAGTAGGTGCCATGCTATAGCTTTCCAACAGGAAGGTATTCGAGAAATTGTTCGGGTAGAATCACCAGGATCCACTTCTCCAGTAATACTAGTACACTTGGGCGGAAATAACCATACTATTCTCCGGTGAATCAGTAGTGAATCAGTAGGACAGTGAGACAGTACAAACACTGTTCTACTGTCCTACTGATTCACTGTCTTACTTACGCCCAAGTGTACTAGTAAGAACGTCTAACAGGGGTAAACCCCAAGAGAGATTTTGATATTCTTTGTCTATTATAAGAGTAGGGGTTTCAAGGGGTTCTTCATCTGATTTATACCACCCGACAGTGACATTCTCTAATACATAGAAATCACCTCTCAGTGCCTCAGCTAGTTTTTTTGAGAGTCCTCTAGTGAAGACTGGAATCTCAGCATCAATTACTATAGAGTGAAAACCAGCTTCGTGAATTAATTGAGCCGCAGCTCTTGCCTCCTCACTAGGTGTTGCGGTTTTTGTCGTAGCTGACTCTACACGCTCTATTACAGAATGTACTAACAAATGCAGTTCAGGCCCATAATCTGATTGAGACAGTAATATATTGCTTGCACCGTCTGTGATTAGTATAATCATCGGCTCTGACTCTGGATAAAGCTCAGTTTCACGTAGTAGTATGTTATGTGCCATTACTAACCCAATAGCAATAGGCGTCTTCCCACCAAAATTACCTTCGAAAGACTTTTGATCTAATGCATTATTGATATGCTCAATATCATCAGTAGGCGATAAGACCAAATCAGCTTTATTCCTATGCATAGTAACTAAACCTACTCGAATACCTTTCTGCCAAACATCAGCCATTAAAGCGATAATTAATGCTCTGGCTGTTTGGAATTTGCTCAAGGCAATCATCGACCAACTCTTCTCCAACACAAAGAGAATACAACTTGCTTCCCGGCATCTATTAACTAACTCCCAGTAATCACCGAACCCCGTACTGTAGAGCAATTCGGCCCACTGTGTTAGATAATAGGCACGAATTAACGGGTGCGTTGTATAACAGCGCAATTGATCATCATAACGTAATATACGATATATAACTAAATGATTGATAATTGCTTCAATCGTTTCTTCTTTGAGGGAAATAGTTGATATATTAGATTTATCTTCATCTTGAGA
This sequence comes from Coxiellaceae bacterium, assembly GCA_041689165.1. Taxonomy (GTDB): domain Bacteria; phylum Pseudomonadota; class Gammaproteobacteria; order Coxiellales; family Coxiellaceae; genus CAIQCE01. The sequence continues at coordinate 3,577 of JBDNGR010000263.1, read as the reverse complement.
TTTTAGAGATCCGGCTTTGTTGTGAAAAAGTCTTGATAAGTCGCTCTCCCTGAGCGGTTGACGGAAATTATCACTTAGCAGCGTTAAAAATAGCCTTTCATCTTCTGTTAAATAATCATTATAGCGACGTAATATACTAGACATTATCGGGAATAAGCTCCTACCTCTGGTGGGCAAATTGTCCGCTCTCGTGTAAATTCCTTATTCCCGATAATGTCTACTATGTACGCGGTTGTATCGTGGCTCATTTGATGTTGGTAGAGGAATTTCTTCGACTTGAGCTAGATGACCAGCATATTTGTCAACTAAAAAAGTACCTAATAAGCTAAGTGTTAAGGCATGTCCATCCCATTTTTCCACAATATCATGCAGCTTGGTTTCATCGCCCTTCACACCAATGCGGCTTAGTAGAGAAATGCCTTCGGCACTATCAAGACGATTTATATCTCGGTGAGTATAGGTAGTGTAATCTATCAAGTCTAGTACCGGAGCACGGCTGGTTATTAAACAAAAGGAATTATGCCCGGTGCCGGCAAAAAATTCTAGAAACATGCGCAATTCGTCACTTGTAATTAGGCCATATTTATCACCACTCTGATACTGCACTATCTCCATTCCATCCATAATAAATAAATAGCGATTTACACTTAACATTGCAGCTATAAAATGAACCCTTGCCTGAATAGATAATTCCAATTGTGAAATACTCTTTCCAATGACATATTCTAAGGCTGCCTTGAAGAAATTCTCAACATCTGGTTCTGCATAAAAATTCCACCAGAATATACCATCAGGCTTTATATCTAAATGAGCACTGGAGATCTGACTCAACCACTGACGCGCAATACTAGTTTTCCCTTCACCTCCAAATCCTATCAAACTTGTTACCTTTCGATAGGGATTACGCCAATCATTAGTTATACTTTTCAGTAGGTGTTCCCTTCCTACCCACTCTTCTAGATCTGGTGGAACTCCATGTAGGCTTATATAGGGCCTAGAGTTTTCTAGGCTTGGGATCTCAAATAAATTAAATTGAGGTCGGGATGCTTCGCGTAGTGGCAGTGAAGTTTGATGCAGAGGTAGATTCAGTGGCTCGAGGCTTAAGATACGAGTATTCACAGCCCAAGCCGTATCTCGGTCTTTTGTAGACTGATCTGGGTACCAAGTTTCGGAGATAATACCAATAACAAGGTTGCGTTCAATATCTAAGACTGGAGCACCACTCATACCTTGATTTATTTGACTTGATTGTAACTGTACGGGCTCACATAGAATTCTGCGACCTTGTGGTGACTCAACAATTCCGAGAATCTTTCCCTCAGCATAGGCTGCAATGTATTCATCTAAATGGCGATAACCATAGCTACGGAAGCTGTGGAATTCAGAGAATTCAGCAATTCCTACAACAGCAACTTGATCAGGTGGAATAGACGATGCCTCATTAACTAGCTGAAGCAACACAATATCATCATCAAATTGGGGGAAATAAGCCGTTACTTTTGCCTGTTTTTCCTTATATCGTTCTTCCTGTATTTGTGGAAAATAAACGATTACTGTTTCATTATCTGAACTTTGTAGATTCACACTTGCCAAATTTACAACGTGCGCGCACGTTGCTACTTTTCCATCAGTAGAAACAACGATCCCAGTACCAACTATAGTACGTGTGTTAATGTGCCGAATTTGCACAGTGAAATCACGCAGGTTTTGCAATCTTACATTGTTGGATAACATCGGGTCATTCTCGCCAAATTTATCATACGTAGCAAAGAAGAGATGAGACTTATAAAAACAAGAGAGTTGTTCCTTAATAATTTCCCCAGTGTGAGCAAACTGTTCCGTTCTCTGAATAAATTTTAATAAGGAACAACTCTAATATTATGTTGTTTCATCAAGGCTTTGTTTCCAAATAAGTTTTACAGTAACAGCCGCTTCCATACCTGCCTTTGACAGTAAAGCCCCGACTTCTGCGTCTAGTTTTATACCGAACTCTATCTCAATTTCTGAAGGGGTTTCGCCAAACTTTTGTTGACGTAAAGTTTGTATTGATTCACTGAAGCGTTGAGTCATGTGCCGCATAACAGTCATCGCACTATCAAGAGCAGCAGAAGATTTCTCAGCTAGTTCCGCATGAGAGAAGCCTAAGATGCCTGTTTGTTGCAGTCCTGGACGGGGAGTAAATTCAACAAGAATAGGGGGTAAATCAGTATTAACTTGATCAATCATACGTATCCTCTTTACATAGTGAATATGGGATAGAGTTGGCCTGCTAAACGCCAGTTTTATTAGCCTATTTTGGACAACTGATACCTGCTATGTTTGTACAGGATCAACTAACAAAGGAAATGAAAACGGATGATACTATAGTACCTTTTTCCGCGGTGCGAAGTTCTTACGGTTCAAGTCTTTTAATACCCGCCATCTTGTCAAAATCTCTATCATAGCTATAAAGCTCGGACTTTTGGCTGATTTCAATCAGCGCCGCATGATAAGCATCAATAAAATCAACATTTTGTGCGACGTAAATCTCAAATATACGCGGATAAAGTCCTTTTGATGGAATATGGAGATTTTTAAGACTTAAAAGGGGTAACAGAATTTGACTTACTTGCTGGCGCGAGTATCCATAATTATTCACTCGCTTCGATGAAAGTACAAAGACAATCTCGGCAATCGCTAAATCGCTCGTCCAGGCCACGACCCCGCCATCCTCGATTTGCTTAAATAGCCCCAAGCAAGCTTTTGCCTTTTGTGGGTCATCTTGCGTTAAATGGCGTAAAAATATATTCGTATCAATGAAAATCATAATGGTTGGTCTTTATCGGCCTCTGCTTCGGAGATTGTATTTTGGACAACATCCTCGATAAATTGACGTCTAAGTTCGCCAAAGTCTTCAGGTGATCGACCAGGTGCAAAGGCACCAAAAGTCATTTCCGCAATACTTTTTCCTAGTGGTACTGCTACAGGGTTTTCTTCTTTGATTGGTTGTCTTGCGATTCGTTGCGAGAATCCAAAAAATTCCTCAAACCTGATCCCCTTGTCTTCGAGGCGAGATTCAACTCCATCGAGTGTTTTTACAGGAACAACTTCCTGTGGGCTTATGAGTATCCCCTCGCTCGTCACAACAAAGGCGACAAAATCGCCTTCTTGAACGCCCAGTTTCTCTCTAATTTCAAGAGGAATAGTAACTTGCCCTTTTTTCTGTACTTTAGAAACTTTTAGAGCAGTTGCCATGTTATCTTCTCCTTTGGTCATGATTCCATACTTCATGACTTTATTATACAGTAGCGTTGCTCCTTATTAAAATCTATCCAGAAAACAAAATATTTTGCTCACACTAGCGAAAAATTATTAAGGAACATCCCTATGACTTATTCCTCCTCTCAATTAAATAAACTAACGTGCATACGCCTGGAATGGATTGGTGCGCGTCAACTGTTCAATTGTGGGCGCATCGATGCCGGCGGCGCGCAGCTTGGGCAAAAAGGATTCCATCAGTGGTGTGTAAGGTTTGGGTGTGCCACCGCCCGGCTGTGAGGGATCGTACCAGCCGCGGTCGTGGCTGAGCATGATCTGT
>JBDNGR010000262.1:0-2553 GCA_041689165.1 Coxiellaceae bacterium | reverse complement strand
TGTCTTTATTATCATTTTGTAATCAAAATTATAATAAAGCAGGCAGCCTATCTATTCAATAGATTTTTTTGTCCAAAGTCCAATGATTTAGTAGAGCTAATTATACTCTACTGATGAAATTAAGTACATCTAAAGTAATTTTACCTGGGTACGCAGTTGACTAACCTACCCACTACATATAGTGTTGGAAGCATCCCTGTATTTGATAAATCGTCTGATTTCTTGATCTTTTACGCAGTCTCTTTATAAAGTTTATGTTCTATTATATTCCAATCATTGTTCCATGGGCAAGAATACCCACTAAAAAGCGAATCCGGTTTGAATGTAGGTAGGCTGTATCTCAGAGTGGTTTTTATTATTTGTAGCAGTTGTATTTGAATTTCTCACTCGTGATGCTCGGATTATTTTTTCCTTTAAATGGTTTTTGATGGGTGTAAAGGGAAGTAGTTGCAACAACAGAGGGTCATCGTTTCGATAAGAGACTAATCGATAACCACGTTTTAGTCTCACCTCTATTTTGTCACACAGTTCGTCAAAAGCAGGAAGGAAAGAGAGGTGCGGCATTGACCGAGTTTGTCCAAGACGCGATTGAATGCGGCCATTGGTGGCGATCAGAATCCAGTCATCAAACAAGTCTTTTTCCAACCGCATGGAGTAATAGCGCGTATCTTTCTCAAAACGAATGGCATGATAGGCTTCTTTAGTGGAGAAATCCCAGTAAATGAAACAGGGCAGGGTGGCGAACCAAGGTGTCATTAAAAAACCGCCAGATGCGTTAATCGCCTCAGCCTGTCTGGGTTGTCGGCGACATAAATGGCGGTGGTTTGAATGCTGGCATGTCCCGCAAGACGGGATACGGCTTTGATGTCAGCCCCTTGCTCGATTAGGCGCGTGATAAACGTGCGACGACCGGAGTGAGATGAGGCGCCAACGATACCCGCTTGGTCGAAAAGTGCTTTGAACCATTTTTGCAAACCGTTGGGCGTGAATCGCGTGTGTCGTTGATTGTGAAACAGCGGTCGCCGTCCATCGATCGGTTGAATGGCTTGGATGTGCTCATTGAGCGCATCAATGACTTTTTTGTGCGCGAGAAAAACCGAGCGTTGTTTCTCGCCTTTGGTCATGGCGCGTTTCAAGTTGATTTCATCGAGCAACGTAAAGTCAGGCGTTGCGACATCAAAAACATTAAGCGAGGCAATTTCCTTGACGCGCAAGCCCAGACCAAACGAACAGTAAATAAGAGCCACATTACGCCGGGCAAATCGTCCTGAACGAGCTACCAATAGTACGCGTTTAAATTCCGCATCATTTAAAACTTTCGCTTGTCCTTCTTTTGTCACAAAAACCCTTATTTAATCCTAAAAATACGACATGATAACGAAATCAGGAATAAAAATCGAGGGTTAAAAAATAAAGGCGCCTAAAACCCTTGCCCCGCCTACATACTTCCTAGTTTGTCTATTTCAGGAAGTATGGTTGGTCGGTAAAAAATTACATAACAAATTAATTTTCCGAAGCCGGCCATTCCAGATATTACTTTGTGATCTGGCCATTCTACTCACCCTGACCTTAAATTCCTAAACTCCTTGACAAGACAATGCATATGCATTACCATATATTATATGACACGATTAGGAGATTGATATGGCTCGTTCCTTGCAAACGGAATCTACTTTAACAGATCGTTATCAAACAACTATTCCAGATGTTGTTAGAAAAGCGCTGCATTTAAAAAAACGGGATAAAATTCAGTATAGTGTTCAGCCTGATGGTCATGTACTTATATCAAAAATAGAAAAAAATCAGGATGATCCTGTGATTGATAGTTTTTTAAATTTCTTAGCGGAAGATATGCAAGCTCATCCCCAGCAACTATCATCAATAAATATATCATTATTAAATCGAATCGAATCTTTAGTAACCGATGTTAAATTCAATTTGGACGAAGAGTTATCTGACGATCATAGTTTGGTAGAGGAAGATAATGTTTTAGGATTAAGTCGATGAATGATCCTCTTGTCATTAATGGGTGGATTATTCTTGTTCATCCTCTTTTTATTGAGCAATTGGAATTACTAACTTCCGAAGTTGATGAAATGCAGGTTAGAGATCCAATAAATTTTTGTTCAAAAAAATCCACAAAAAAATTAGCGGCCATTAAATATTTAGTATTAGAAAAAATTCCATCCGATCCTACACTAATTGAGTATAGACAAGGAACCACATTAGGTAATGAAAATAAGCATTGGTTCAGAGCAAAATTTTTTCAGAAGTATCGGTTATTTTTTAGGTTTAATTTAGAGAAAAAGATTATTATCTATTCTTGGGTAAACGATGATAGTACTAAAAGGGCATATTCTAAAAAAAATGATGCCTATTCTGTATTTAAAAAAATGCTATCGAACGGTAATCCACCAAATAGTTGGGATGAATTGTTCAAAGAAGCAAATAATCAAGAAATCAATAAACTATTAAATAGAAGTTAATTTCAAATTAACAGAATTAATATCAAACGCATCGGGATCAAACTATTTATAATTCCTGGGTATGCGG
>JBDNGR010000261.1:0-5392 GCA_041689165.1 Coxiellaceae bacterium | reverse complement strand
GAGCTTCCTTGTTGTTAGAATTCCTTTGTGGAAAAAGTATTCTAAAGGATTAGCTCCCTTTTTTGCATGTTTTATCTATCAAGTTGGCCCATTGGTTAAAAATCTTAATTTTAAAGGCAGTTTAGCGCCAGCGACTAGTTATGTCTGTATGACGCTGGGTGAAAAGCTTGATCAAGTAAGCTTATACAGCAAACTGAAAGCCGAATGTGAAGAACTCGATCTTTTTCACTCAGCAACAGAAGAACCTGTAAGCAAGCTCCTCATTCCCAACCATACAGCTTCTATGACTGCGACCTCAGTGTTGTTTCGTTTGCTACTGATCGAAAGCTCTGCAACGCCGGACACTAAAACACACTCCTTCGTCATGAAGCCTGAATCAAATCAGTATCTAATTTATTCCGCCACACTTGATGGCCAAACCACGCAATTTTTTGATGATCGAGCAAGTTATCAACGTTTCCTAAGCAAAGGCGCAAGTGTTGAGGCCATTACTGAACTTTTGCAAGATTACTGCCAACCGACTTTTGGCTGGTTTTTATCAGGGCACTGGAACCGGCATCATTATGCTGAAGCTCAACAGTTGATTCTCGAGCTTAAAGACGCTAAAGACAAGGTACAAACTGCCCTGAACAAGCTCGTTACAATTCGTCAAAGGCTACTGGCCAATCCTCACAATAACCCTAAAGGTTCTTTTATTCGCCGCATTGATTTTGCTATTTTCAAGCTCGCGCAAGAGGAGGCAGAGCCTTCAGAGCACCTAACTGAAAAAACTAAAGGGCATCATACTCGCGGTGAAACAGCTTATTCAGTGGCGGACCCAGATAATCTTGCAGGTACTGGACATGGGCATGGTCTGTCCTCATTGGCGTTTAGATCTGTAACGGGACATTAGCATGGGCTGTAGGGCATATCTATAAATTAGATATTTTGGCTTAAGACGCGGCGCACGGTTTTTGAAAACCGCAGTTTATGTGCGATAAATGAGGATTTGAGAAAATCGTGCAGCAAAGTATTAAGACAAAATAGCAATTTATAGAGGTGCCCTGTAGGGGCCAAGCCCCCGTGCCTGCCCTCTCAATTGTACATCGATGTTATTTACAGACAGCACCCGCATCCAGCACTGATCCAGCTAGAGGCCACCCACAGGACTTGCCCCTACAACCCAAGCACAGATTGCTAATCCCCTCTTTGTTCAGTAAATTAGCCCGCTTTAACTCAAGACTAAAATCAAAATGCAAAAAACCTACGAACCACAAAGTATAGAGGCCCATTGGACCGATTTCTGGGAAAACCAGGGGCTTAATGTCGCACGGGGCCAAGGACCCAGCTATAGCATTATGTTGCCTCCACCCAATGTCACAGGCAGCCTTCATATGGGACATGGTTTTCAGCAAACATTGATGGATGCATTAATTCGATACCATCGTATGCTCGGTGATAACACTTTATGGCAAGTTGGGGTAGACCACGCTGGGATTGCGACTCAAATGGTGGTTGAGCGTCAACTAGAGGCCAAAGGACAATCGCGCCACGATCTTGGCCGAGAAGCATTTATAAATAAAGTCTGGGAATGGAAAGAAGAATCTGGCTCAACTATCATGCGACAAATTCGTCGCTTGGGTGCTTCGGCTGATTGGCAGCGCGAACACTTTACCATGGACCCAGCTTTTAGCCACGCGACCCAAGAAGCCTTTATTCGATTGTATCGCGATGGCTTAATTTATCGAGGGCAGCGTTTAGTCAATTGGGACCCGAAACTGAAGACAGCCATTTCTGATTTAGAAGTCGTCAGTGAAGATGCAAGCGCGAAACTTTATTATATTCGTTACCCGCTTGCTAAGGGCCAGGGTCATTTAACAGTTGCCACTAGCCGCCCTGAAACCCTATTTGGTGATGTCGCCGTCGCTGTAAATCCCAAAGATCCGCGCTATAAAAACTTAATTGGTCAAACACTTCTTTTACCGTTTGCTGAGCGTGAAATTCCTATTATTGCGGATGAGAGCGTGTTAACGGATTTTGGTACTGGCTGCGTCAAAATAACGCCTGCACATGATTTTAATGACAACGCGATGGGGCAACGTCACCAATTGCCCATGATTAATATTTTAACGGAAGATGCGCATTTAAATGAAAATGTGCCACAAAATTTCCGTGGTTTGGAACGCTTTGCGGCACGCAAAAAAGTGATTAGTGAACTTGAGCTACTGGGCCTAGTCGAAAAGATTGAAGATTATCAAACCAAAATCCCGCGCAGCTCGCGCTCAGAAGTCATTGTCGAACCTTATTTAACTTATCAATGGTTCGTCAAAACAGAGCCTTTAGCAAAGCCTGCTTTAGCCGCTGTGAGGGACGGTCGCATTAAATTCATTCCAGAAAACTGGGAAAATACTTATTTTGCTTGGCTGGAAAATATCCAAGACTGGTGTATCAGTCGTCAACTATGGTGGGGACACCGCATTCCAGCTTGGTTCGATCAAGCTAAAAATATTTATGTCGGTCACAGTGAAGCTGAGGTTCGTGCACATTACCAACTCGACGCTGATTGCCAACTGGAACAAGAAACAGATGTTTTAGATACCTGGTTTAGCTCAGCTTTATGGCCCTTCGCTACTTTAGGTTGGCCGGAAAATACTGCTGAACTCAAAACTTTTTATCCTAGCAGTGTACTCGTCACGGGTTTCGATATTATTTTCTTCTGGGTCGCTCGCATGGTGATGTTTGGTCTTAAATTTATGAATGATGTACCGTTCAAAGAGCTTTACATCACAGGCCTTATTCGCGACAGCCAAGGTCAAAAAATGTCAAAATCCAAAGCTAATGTACTTGATCCTTTAGATTTGATTGACGGCATTACTCTAGATGAACTACTGATCAAACGTACTGGCAGTTTAATGCAACCCGAAATGCGGGAAAGTATAGTAATGGCCACGCGCAAAGAATTTGCGGAAGGTATAAAAGCTTATGGCACCGATGCGTTACGTTTTACTTTCTGCGCTTTAGCGAGCACGGGTCGTAATATTAATTTTGATATGCAACGCTTAGAAGGCTATCGTAACTTCTGCACCAAGATCTGGAATGCAGCACGCTTCGTGTTAATGCATACTGAAAATAAAGATTTAGACGCCCAAGACACTAATGAATACAGCATTGCTGATCGCTGGATCAGAAATCAGCTGCAAAACACGATTCAGAAAGTTCATAAATACTTCAAAGAATATCGTTTTGATCTTTTAGCACAGTGCTTGCATGAATTTATTTGGAATGAGTATTGCGATTGGTATCTTGAATTCGCCAAAGTAACACTTAACAACCCAAGTGCCAGTGCTGCAGACTTAGCCGGCACGCGGCGTAATTTAATTGAAGTTTTAGAAACCATTTTGCGCTTAATTCATCCTTTGATGCCCTTCATCAGTGAAGAGATTTGGCATACGGTAGCCCCACTGCTTAAGCTCAACAACAAGGCTCTAATGCTTGAGTCTTACCCTCTTTACGATGCACAACAACTAAACTCGGATGCTGAAAACTCAATTGCATGGCTTAAACATGTGATTGAAGCTGTGCGTAACATGCGTGGTGAAATGAATATCGCACCAAGTGTTAAATTGACTTTGATCTTGAGCAAAGGTACTGAAATCGATCAAAAACTACTGAATGAATGCCGCGTTTACTTAACACAACTCGCCAGATTACACAGTGTCGAATGGCAATACGAAGATCTAAAACTTGAAAAAACTGCCAAAACCTTGATCGGCAAAATGGAATTGGATATTCCTTTAACTGGGATAGTTGATCTTGAAGCAGAAAAAGCGCGCCTTAACAAAGAAATCGAGAAACGCAATCTCGAACATACGAAGCTTGCGCAAAAATTAGCGAATGAACATTATGTTAATAAAGCGCCAGCTGCTGTAGTTGAAGCTGACCGACAACGTCTTGCTGAACTGAGTGAAAGTTTAAATCAACTAAAGATGAGTCTTGCAAAAATCAAATAGCGCATAGAATTGAACAGCAAAGCTACACAGTGACTCGCCCTAAATGCGACGGATGCGCTGTGGTAGCACCATAATCTTTAGTTAAACAAGCTACTGCCTCACTCTCTGGGGTAACAGCAACTTCAGCTCTATGCATTACACTCATCGACGTACCGCCTCCTATGCTGCCACCAGCTAACGAACGAGTTTCATTGTGCGAATAATCGAACAAGCTACAAGAGCCTGTTGTTAACATCGAAGGATAATTCACGATCGGAGTACAGGCACTAGCTCATCTTCTTTGCCGGGCGCTAAAGCTAAGCCAGCGGTTCGCACAACCATCCAAGCTGACTGAACAGGATGAACACTATCAGCAGGCAGAGCTGATGCAGTATGCGCCGCGGGCGTTATTGTAGGACTAATCTCAGCTTTGACTGCACTCGCAGCATTATCTAAAGCTAAAGGCCTCACTGTATGATGCTCAGTGCGCCACATAGCTCCTTTTGGCAAGGCTGCTCCAGCTGCTGATGAAACATTAGGCGCAGTTTCCGAGCGCATTGAGCTCGCATCATCAAGATGTTTCTCTGGATTGATGGCAGCTTCGCTCTTTGCATCACTAGTGGAATGGAACACGATATGATTTATTTTCAAAAGCCATGCTAAGTCTTTTTCCACTCGCTTCATAAAATTTGTACCTTCCTGAAAGAAACAAGAAGCGAATTGGGAAATACTTGCAAGTGACGCTAGTGCTAGCACATAGGGAGCCACGGAGCCAAGCGCACCCGTAAAAATAGTAAAAATTGAAATAGCATCACCGCTAGCCGCGGAAAGCGTCATTAACGCCACCACACCAGCGAAAACACTCGCACTCCAAAAGATCGAAGTAACAAACACGATAAAAGCCGTTGAAAAACGAAACAGACCATAACGCCATTTTTCGCTAATGCTTATCGGTGCTTGGGCTTTAGGGGCCGCTGCTGGCTTAACCTTCCATTTCGCGAATAGGCTAGGCAGCTTAGCCGTACCTTTAAAAATGGAGCGACCTTCTTGCCAGATGTAGAGCAGAGAAACGGTAAGAGCGATTAGGCCACAAAGCGCATAGAGCAGAAAACCTGGGCCCATCCCACCAAAAACATTCAACAAGGCGATATTAAAAGCATCAACCCCATTGGCTACCGTCGCAATTAGAGCAAAGATAAAACCTAAGGCTCGAAATAGATTTTTTAGACTAAACGCAGAAGAATTGGCCGTCTGGCCTAATGGCATATAAGTTGTTTTCAATGGCTCATCCAACAGAAGTAACGACAAGAGATGCTTAAACATCCACCCAAAGTTAATTCAGATTGAATACGTACTAGCAGCTGGCTAAACCATATTCTCACCTTATTTCACCAGAAATGTTTTACAGATTGCTTGTACAGAAT
>JBDNGR010000260.1:0-1701 GCA_041689165.1 Coxiellaceae bacterium | reverse complement strand
TGGTGAGTGCTGGGGGCTTGTTGGATCGCGGCAATGAGCTCATGTTCAGCATTGGTTTGCAAGCTATCAAGTTGGTGACCCAGTTGACCCGCTTGTTGTTGTAGTTCCAAGTTCAATTCATCCAGTGTGCTTTGACCGTAGTGTTCCGGCTCACGGCTACCCAATAAGTTTAGGTTAGGCCCGTGAATAACAAGTATTTTTAGCATAGCGGCTATTCTGCCGCAGTTGTCAAATCTTGTCTATATCCTTGGAGTTCGCCGCAAGTTCGCCGAAGTTGCGCATTATTTAATCTACTTATAGCCCCGGATGATAATTGTTCGCAAAATTTACTAGGCCTGGTCGAGACTTTGCCTTATTCTGTGTTCGCCTGAACAGTGGCTTGTTCAAATTTAGCTGCTTAGCGCAAAATAATTTTGTCAATTTAAGATTTCCTTAAGCTAGACCCATTAAATTAGATCGGGAATACAAACTAAAATAAAGAGGTAATTGCTATGCCATCGCTAACTGATCAGTCTGATTCTAAATTGACCGCAGCTCCAGCTAAGTCTACTGATGTGGATCGCCATACAGCTTTGGCAGATCGAACAAGAAAAGAAAATACAAAGCCTCAGTTAACACCAGACCAGCACGCCCAGAGACGAACCATAGGCAAAATCATTATTGGTGTGGCGATGCTGGTGCTTGGACTGGCTGTAGTGGCAGGAGTCTTTCTGCCGTTGCTGATGGATGGTGGCTTAGTGGCTTTACCACTCGCCTCAAGTGTAATAGTTGATATTGTAGTAGCAGTGATAGCAGCTTCTGGCTTGTTAACTTGGCTGGGTTCGCAACTCTATTTTAATTCTTACGATCAAGACCCGAGCATAACACTTAAGGAAAGCATCGATCCAAATATAGAGTACCACCTGCTTGTTCCTCTGCCAGTATTATCGGGTCATGAGATAGCGTTACGGACGGGTATCAGACATTTTGCAGGGGGGGCCTTACTTACTTTACCGCTATGTTTTTTAACTGCAGTTTCATTACTAACGGCTTTAGGCCCATTAAATATATTGGCTGGTCTTCCGTTGGTGGTAATCACCATGACTTGTATTTCTCTAGCCTTTGTCGGTGTTGACATTTTGGTTAAAGGAACACGGTATGTGCATTCTGTTAAAGATTTAGCCGATAAGAAAGGTCTGAGTTATTTTTCGACTTGGCTGCAAACTAAACAGGCCCATGGCTGGTTAATTAGCACGGGCACCATGCTGGTTTTGACAGCTTCTGTGGTATTGATAACGTTTGAAGTGGCGGGTCATCTCAGTTTAGGGTTGACGGCGTTTTCAAGCCCAGCGGTGCTGATTTCTATTGCGGCTCTATGTTGTGTGTTCGGAATACGTGGCTTTTTTATTGCACTGGATGGGGAAAGTAACGAGCATATCATAGAAGTTGAGAATCGTAGCGCGCAGGATAAGAAAGAGGCTGCCGATGTGGAGGCAGCTCGCGCTGCCAAGCCTGCTGTTATAGCTAGATCGGTAGTAGAGGCTAAGCCTCTACCTAATCTTGGGACTACTCCCACTTTAGTGGCCGATTCGGTGCCAGTTGCTGGTACTACTACTCCTGAAGGTTCTAGTCAAGTTGCATCAATTCCAGTAGGTAAGGTTGGGATGTTTGCTCCTGCTGATGGTTCAGGCCAGAGTGCTGTTCCTGTTCCTGCTCCTGGTC
>JBDNGR010000259.1:0-15789 GCA_041689165.1 Coxiellaceae bacterium | reverse complement strand
GTAGAGCAGTTGGCTTTTAACCAATTGGTCGATGGTTCGAATCCATCACGACCCACCAATAATAGGCTCTTTCCCATTTCAGGGGGCACTTTTCAAGAACACAATACTTTAACTCGTAGTCTGTAATTTTCAAAATTTCGAAAGCCATGAGCTCTTCGTTGTATTAATTTCATCTTGCGATGAAACCCTTCTGTGATCCCATTGGTTTTAGTAAACCGCCACATACGCACCACCTCCCCTTTCCAACTATCCAATGTTTTTCCTAATGTCATTAATTGCCTAAACGGACTCTGCTTCGACTCGCTCATCATTTTTAAGAAGAGCGGAATAAGGCGTCTACAGTGCTTTAGCTTTCTATGTTTTAACATCAACAAACGATGCAACCTTCGTTTAAAGTGATATACCTCTCGAGCGGCGAGTTGTAAGTTCCATCTTGACGTCGCATTAGCCCGCGTCCTCAATCACAAAAGCTCGAAAGAGCCCCACCATTCCTTCGCTTTTGCGGAATGTCATCGGGCCACTGCTCGCAAGCTGAAACTTAAAACCTCGCATCTTGAGGTGCGATGGGTATAGATCTCAAAAGGACAGAGTATTGGGGAACAAGACTCAAAATCAAGGACTCCAATAAGTCTATCTGGAAGTCAGATGTGTCGTAGTACTCCGAGCTTGGGAAAGCCCAAGTACAGGGGGAAGGACACTGGGTAAATAAGCTCTTAGTAAAGGAAACGTCATGGGATTCACAGGAGACTCAATAACGACGGAAACGAAATTGAAACGAATAGCAGCAATGTGTTTATCTTGAGCCCATTGCCTTAATAAGGCACGATGGGTTCTAATGAAGGGGCAGCGAACAACTAACGAAGGACGCGGCTCTACTCTCTATTGTTTGACATGTCGGCTCACTTCTATATTCTAAATAAATAAGCTTATTTTTAAGCTTAAAATTAGCTAGTCAGTAAGTAATATTCACGTTCTGTAAGTATTTTTACCGACTTATCTCGAGCATCTTTACAATCCTAGGAGGTTATTATGAAGACAAATAAAATTTTATTAGCAGCAATTGCTGGTGTTGTCAGTTTGGGGGTGTGTGCAAGCAGCTTGGCCGCAAATTACACCATTATCGCTAACAACAAGACAGAAGATATGTTCACTCTTAAAAAGAACTTATCGAGTGTCGGAACTTTAGACTCTAAAGAAAAGCTGAAGAAATTCGAATTTGATAATGGCGATACGGTATTATTCATTTCGGATAATGTGCCGCGCTTCACACTAAAATATAATGCGGATAATAAAGAGCCTAAATGCTTTGATTTATTCCAAGGCTACAACTGTAGCTTTACTAAAGCCCCGGGTTTTGATGTCTATAATCTGAATATAGATAAGAGCTAATTTTATAGGGTCCAAAGCAGCCCGGATAGTATCGCTATTCGGGCTTTTTTTAGTCAGCTGTGTAGAATTTCCAATGGATCGAGTTCAGAGGCGCGGTATGCCGGATAACTGCCAGCTGCAATGCCAACGATGCTGGCAACAGCAAAACCAACTAAGCATGCACTGATATCAATCTGGAATGACCAATGCATGATTGCTGCCAGAACAAATGCCAATAGCTGACCGCTGATGGTGCCAATCAATCCTCCCATGATGCTTAAAATTAATGCTTCATTTAAGAAAAGCCCGCGAATATCTGCTTTGCGTGCGCCCACGGCCATACGCAAGCCAATCTCTTTGCGTCGTTCGGTAACGGCTACGAGCATCATGTTCATGACGCCTATTCCACCGCTGAGTAATGCAATGATGGCAATGGCGGTGAGCATGCCATTAAATGTGCGACGTTGTTTTAGCATGACATGAAGTAATTGTTGGGAATCACGGATCATAAATTTTTTATTGGGATGATTATGAGTCAGTTGCGCGATTAATTTCGCCTGAACTTCTTTATAGGGACTGCCGGGCTTTAGTTTTATTAAGAGGTGATCAATCATAATGCTCGAGCCAAATAAATAGGAGCGTGCGATCGGAATTAAGATAGCTCGATTTAAATCTGCTATGAAAAATAAATTATTGGGGGCAGGGTTCATGACGCCTATAACTGTAAACAAAAAATTACCCATTTTTATTTGCTTGCCGAGGGGGCTTGCTTCACCCAGTGTGGCTATTTGATCTGCAACATCAGCTCCGATAACGCAGTATGAGTTGTAAAGATCGAGTTCATTAATAAAACGACCTTGCTGCAAGCTAATGCTGAGTAGTGGCTCAAGCTCAGCTGTGCTCGCCATGACGTGCGCATCCAAGATTTCAGCATTGTAATAGGAGCTTTCACCAACAAAGAAATAGGGAGCGATACTGGCTATTGCTGGATTATGCTGCACCAGAGCGTTAATTTCCTTCAAATTTAATTCTTGAGCATGGGTGGCTAAAGCTGCTTGATCATTGAATTGATCAGATAGATCCACGGATAAAAAATCTGTTCCAAGGTTTTTAAACTGGGCTAGAGCTGTTTGTGTGGCAAGGCTAGAGCAGGCGAGCAAAGCCACAATGGCGGCACTGCCAATCCAGATGCCTAGTATCGCTAAAGATGAGCGTAGCTTGTGTTGAACTAAGTTTGCAATCGCGATTCGAATATTTAAAGAAAGGCTTAACATTATTTGACGCCTAAGATAATTGGCCATTTTCAAGATGAACAACTCGACTGCAGCGTTGAGCGATTTCCGCTGTGTGGGTGACAATTACTAAACTAATGGCTTGTTGATTGTTGAGTTTCAGTAGCTGATTCATGACTTCATGACCGGTGTCATGATCTAGAGAGCCCGTTGGTTCATCAGCCAAAATCAATTTTGGTTTATTGATCAAGGCGCGCGCGATAGCGACACGTTGTTGCTGACCACCCGATAATTGATTGGGTTTGCAATGCGCATAAGCTTGCATGTTCATGTGGCGTAACAACTCAAGTGCGTATTCTTGAGTGTTAGCACTGCTTGAGTAATAGGTAGGCAGTAGCACATTCTCTAACGCGCTTAAGGTCGGCAAAAGCAGAAATGATTGAAAAATAAAGCCGATTGTTTTGCTACGTTGCTCAGCTAATTGATCACTCGATAATTGCGCAATATTGATGTCATCTAGCGCATAGTGGCCACTAAAATCTTGAGTTAATAAGCCTAGAATGGCTAATAGTGTGGATTTTCCAGAACCAGAAGCGCCCATGATTGCCAGTGTCTCACCAGGACGGACTTTTAAATTAACATCGTGCAAGACGTGTTGCGAGTGATAAGTTTTGCTAAGCTCTGAGATGTTAATGACAAATTCATTCATTGATTAGCACCTTATCGCCACTCTGAATGCCTTGCACAATGCTTACATCATTAAGACTGGTTTCGCCAGTAATGACCTTCGTTTTTTCAGCTTTCTTGGTTTGAGGATTAATTTTCTCAACCCATTGTTGATTGTCTTCAGTTTTGATGGCTTTTAAAGGTAGAGTTATTTGTCGATCCTGTTGAGTTAGAATGTCGACCTTAGCCGTCATTCCCATGCGAATTCGTTTAGCTAGAGTTTCGGCAGGTGTGATGCGAATGAGAACTTTAAATAAGCTTAGATTATTGGTATTAGCGGCAGTAGGCTGTGCTTCAGGTGCTATCTCGATCACTCGCCCTGGCAGCTCATTACCCATAAAGCCGGAACCTGTAACAATCACTGAATCACCTATTTTAATTCGATTAATATCAACTTCGTGTACGAGTATAGCCACGCCTAGCTGATCTGGCTTGGTAATTTGCCATAGTACTTGTCCCGCACTAACGTGATTACCTGTAACTAAACTAATAGGATTAGTGTGACCATTTTCATTGGGGGGCGGCATTAAGAGCTTGCCTGCGGTAGGGGCAATTATTTTGAGGTTATTAAAATCCATACTGAGTAATTGATTAATTTTTTCTGTATTGGTCAAATCAATATTTTCAATACTCAAATCCTCGTATTGTGCTAAACGCATAATTTTCTCGAGCGCTTGTTTAGCTTGAAAATAATCCAAATAACTCGCATCCGTGTTGTTGCGTGAATTTTGATATTCCTCTTCAGAAATGGCGCCTGCTTTGTGCAAAGCTTTAGCGGCTTGTAGATTTTCAAGATCGCGTTGATAACTGTTTTTACGTTGAAAAAACTGGCTTAGACTAGAGCGAAACTCATTGGCCAATTGTACCGAACTTAAGCTCGCCAAAGTCTGTGCCTTTTTTACATAGTCCCCAGTGCGAACCAGTACTTGGTTAATTTCAGCATCGACTGGTGCTATAACCGCGATAGCATCAAGTGGAATGATGCGACCTTCGTAATACAAATGCGTAGCTCCGCTAGAGCTCTTGGCTTCGATAACTACCGCTTTTTTTGCAGCGGAGGTTTTTTGCTGATCTTTGTCTTGGCACGAGCAAAGTGAAGCCACGCTTAGTATGAATAAAATGTATAAAAATATAGCTCGCATCTTAGCCTCGTAATCGGATATTCCATTGTTCTAGGGTAATGCCCAATGTTAAGTTTAAATTTGAAATAGCATTAACCAAAGCAATTTTATTATTAATGAGAGTGATTCTTTGCTGCAACACTAAAGTTTGTTGCTGACTTAAATCAAAGGAAGAGGCTTTGCCATAAGTTTGTTTGATTTCAGTAGCTTTCAGTGCTTTGACTTGATAGCTAACGGCATTTTCCGAAATGGCGATTTGATCATAAAGGCTGTGAATATTTTGTACCTGCGTTATAACGCCGCTAACCAGACTGCGTTTGAGCTTTTGTAATTCAAGCTTAGCTTGGGCATAGGCTATTTTAGCATTTACCAGCTGTTGTTTTAAGGGCAGGTTATGAATCGGTATGCTGACATTGACGCCATAAATAGGATGGGGGTCAATGGTGCTATTGCTGCCGATGTTGCCAATGGCTTTATTATAAGTCAGATCCACTTGCCACAGTTGCTGATTTTTAGCGAAATCAACTGCGCGCTTTAGTATTTTTAAATTCAAGATGGCGATGCGATATTGCGGATTATTTTGCAGTGCCAATTCAATACATTTTTTTTCGGAAGGGATGGGTAACTGCTTTTTAATATCCAGATGTGTTTGTATGCCTAATTTTGATATCGGATCTAAGCCTAATAACTGCAGGAACAATTGGTAATCTTGAGTTTGTTTAATTTGTTGCTGCGCATAAGTGAGTTGCGTGGCGGCATAAGTGGCTTCTTGTTGCACAATATCGCTTGGTGCGATTTTGCCTAATTTCAATTTTAACTTAAATTGACGTAGAATTTCCTTCGCTTGTTTTAAGCTTTCATTTTGCACGAGAAGACTGTTGTGATCAGCAACCAAGATGTTGTATTGGTTAATGACATTCACCACCACAATCGCCACATTATTGCTGTAGTTAATTTTGGCGATGCGTTCACTATCATCCGCATTGAACACCGGAATTTTATTAATATGGCTGCCATAGCCTTGTAGGAGTGGTTGAGTAATGCTGATATTAGTGGTCCCAAGATTGGTTGTGCCGAGCTCGCCACCGATAGCATTATTATAAGTGACCGCCGCACTCGTGCCGATGGGGCTTGCGATGCTGATGCCAGGAGCAACACTGTATTGCGCCTGAGAACCATCTTGATAAGCCGCTGAACCCGTGAAGCTATATTGTGGTGAAAAAGCGTTATGCGCCACCTCTAAAGCAAATTGATCAACCACGCGTTGTAAAGCGTAGCTCTCAACGTCTGGGTTGTTGCGTAAGGCCAATAAAATAGCCTCGTGCAAGCTCAGAAGTTTTGATTGAGCGGCAGCCTTATGCTGATGGCTAACTTTGGCTGTTGGCTGTGCTGTCGAGTAGCAAACCCAGCAGCAGGTCAGCCACAGCAAACATTTGAGGATATGCATATCTAAGTTTCGTGTCCCAAGTTTTACACCTCAAGTTCTATACTTTAGGTCTCGAGTGTAACTGCCCATCCTGTCGCACTAGCCCGCTCAAAGGGGCTGTTGCACACTGATTGTTTGTCGTGAGCATTCTTAAGACTTACAGCAAAGAAGTCTTAGTTGGAAGCCTATTAGTAAAACTACTTAACGAAAATCAAAACCCCTTTGGGCTAGTCACGCGCGGTTTGCAGATGTCATAGTAACTGTAAACGGGTTTAGATTCTTCACTTTTGCTCAGTTGTCATCGGGCCGGTGTTTGCAAGCTGCCGCAAAAGCTGCGTGAGCTGAAGGAACGATACCCGGCATGCTTACACAATAATTTATAGGTACTGCTAAGCTTGAGTTATGAGTTTAACTACTTTAGGATTGTGTTCTTCACTTATTCCATTGCACTGTTACTAACAACACATAGGACAAGAATGTTATGAAATCTTTATTCTCCAAGTTCGGTTTATCATGCTTATCGGCGTTAGTGTGTATGCCTGTATGGGCAGCGCAAGATACGGCTACCAGTACGCTCTCTTCTGCTCATGCCTATGTCGGTGCTGAATTAGGTTATGATTCTACCAGGGCTAGACTTGATTATTCTGATCTGATTGCAGGAACAAGTCGTTTGTCCATAGCTGGCGCCACATATGGTGGATTTTTAGGATACCAAACTGTGGCGTGGAAGCAGTTCAATCTGGCTTTGGAAAGTTTTTATGACGTTGATCAAGCTAGTGCTATAGAGAGCGTCTTTGACCCTGCTAATACTTACAAGAAAACTCGTGAATATGGTATCAGTCTTGTACCAGGTTACTTGGTTTCAGATAACAGTAAAGTCTACGCGCGCATGGGTTATGTTAATGGTCGTTTTAAAGCATTAGTGACTGGTACCACTTTTACGGATAACCTCGGTGGCTACCAAATAGCTTTGGGCTATTTGCTGGGCTTTGCTAATAATTTTGGTATCCGTGCTGAATATGATTACAGCTCTTACAAGAGTGTTACTTATCCAGGTGCAGCAACTGCAACTCCAGGTACAACCACCACCCAGAAACTTCAATATGCAAGTAATGAGTTTAAAATGGGATTGGAGTGGATGCTCGCTCTCTAATATCTTCTGTCCTTGGAATGCCCAGGTGTCTTTGGCCCTGGGCATTTCTCTTTCAAGCTCCGATTTGTTAAGATTTCCGCCTCTTTTTATTCTTAGGCCAAATTAATGCTCGAAGTTAATCCTTATTTTGCACAAATCAAAGACCTGTCCAGTCGTGGTAACGCCCTTCGGGGGTATCTTTGACTATGAGGGCAAATCCCTACGCCTTGAAGAAGTTCAGTGCGAATTAGAAAATCCTGAGTTGTGGCAAAACCCTGATAAAGCACAAGCCTTTGGTAAAGAGCGTGCGGCGCTATTGTTTGTAATCGAACAATGTGAGCGTATCAGCCAAGGCCTCATGGATGCTGAAGAATTCCTCGATATGGCGGTAGCGGAGCAAGACGCCAGTATTTTGCCTGAAATAGAGCAAGAGTTGGCTAAGGTGGCTAAAGAAGTCGCTGAGCTGGAGTTCCAGCGCATGTTTGCCGGTGAGATGGACCCCAATAATGCCTATCTTAAGATTCAAGCAGGTTCGGGTGGTACCGAGGCGCAAGATTGGGCTGAGATGCTACTGCGCATGTATTTGCGTTGGTGTGAGGCACATGGGTTTAAGGCTACCATCACCGATATTATGGCGGGTGAGGTGGCGGGTATCAAAAGTGTTACGGTCGAAGTCGAAGGCTCTTATGCCTATGGTTGGCTTAGAACAGAGACCGGGGTGCATCGCTTAGTACGTAAGTCCCCCTTTGATTCTAGTAATCAACGCCATACCTCCTTTGCTTCAGTCTTCGTGACTCCTGAAATTAGTGATGATATCCAGGTGGAAATCAATCCGGCGGATTTGCGTATCGACACGTATCGAGCCAGCGGCGCTGGTGGCCAGCATGTGAACAAAACCGATTCAGCGATACGAATTACCCACGAACCGACAGGTACCGTAGTGCAGTGTCAGAATGATCGTTCACAGCATAAGAATCGTGCTCAAGCTTTTAAGCAATTACGGGCAAAGTTGTATGAACTCGAGTTGCAAAAGAAAAATGCTGCTAAAAATGCTTTAGAAAGCAATAAAAGCGAAATCAGTTGGGGCAGTCAAATTCGCTCTTATGTGTTAGATGATGCGCGCATTAAAGATTTGCGTACCGGTGTGGAAACACGTAATACGCAAAGCGTATTAGATGGCGATTTAGATCCCTTTATTAAAGCCAGTTTACAAGCTGGTGTGTAATCCCTGTAACTATTGAAGGAAAAATATGACTGATTTAAATACCACACCTGAGATTTCTGAAAACGAACAAGTGCAGCTGCGTAAAGCGAAATTAGCGGAGTTACGTCAGTATGGCATCGCTTATCCAAACGATTTTTTACGGCAAGATTTAGCCAATGATTTACATCAACGCTACGATCGATTAATGGATGAAGAGTTAACGGCGCAAAACATCCAAGTTTCGCTCGCTGGTCGTATGATGACACGACGCATTATGGGTAAAGCCAGTTTTGCGACCTTGCAAGACATGTCAGGAAAAATGCAGGCCTATATTGCGAAAGATCAAGTGAATGAAGTTCATTACGAAAAATTCAAACACTGGGACTTGGGCGATATTGTCGGCATTGAAGGCGTTTTGTTTCGGACTAAAACCGGTGAATTGAGTATTAAAGCACACAGTCTACGTTTATTAGTTAAGGCTCTAAGGCCGCTACCCGATAAGTTTCATGGTTTGAGTGATATTGAACAACGCTCACGCCAACGTTATCTAGACTTAATGGTCAATGAAGACAGTCGCCGCGTGTTTTTAATGCGCTCTAAAATTGTTGCCGAAATACGAGGTTTTCTAATCGAACGTGAGTTCATGGAAGTTGAAACGCCTATGTTGCAAGTACAAGCAGGTGGTGCGGCAGCTAAGCCATTTCATACCCATCATAATGCTTTAGATATGGACTTGGTGCTGCGCATTGCGCCGGAATTATATTTAAAGCGCTTGGTGGTCGGTGGCTTTGAAAAAGTATTTGAGTTAAATCGTAATTTCCGTAATGAAGGTATCTCAGCGCGTCATAATCCTGAATTCACTATGATTGAATTCTATCAAGCTTATGCGAATTACGAAGACATGATGAATTTAACTGAACAGCTGTTTAAAGTCTTAGGACGTAATGTATTGCACAGTGACGAATTGCAGTTTCAAGAAACTACTATTGATCTGAGTAAGTCTTTCCAGCGCTGGAGTTTGAAAGATTCAATTACACACTTCAATCCTGAAATAAAAGCGGCTGATTTAGAAGATCTCACACACGCCTCCGCTATAGCTCAGCAACATAAGATCAAAATTCTACCGGGCTCAGGTTTGGGTAAAGTACAAACGCTGCTGTTTGAAGAACTGGTTGAAAAGAAATTAAAGCAACCGACCTTCATCACGCAATTTCCCGTCGAAGTATCGCCTCTAGCTCGCCCTAATGATCAAGACCGATTTGTAGCGGATCGCTTTGAGCTTTATATTGGTGGCCAAGAAATCGCGAATGGTTTCTCTGAGCTCAATGATCCTGAAGACCAAGCTCAACGTTTTCATGAACAAGTAAAAGCGGCGGCAGCGGGTGATGAAGAAGCCATGAGCTACGATGAAGATTACATCACAGCTTTAGAATATGGTTTGCCACCCACTGCTGGTGAAGGCATTGGTATTGATCGCCTAGTGATGCTTTTTGCGAATTGCGCTTAGATTCGCGAGGTGATTTTGTTTCCGTTATTAAGAAATAAAGCTTCTTATTAAAATACATTTACCGGCCCTCTTTCATTCAAGTGCATGTGTAGTAAATAGCACCGATGTTGACGTAGGGGCCAGGCCCCCACTATCCACATAAGTATTGCCCCTACAGCCTAACTCAAATAATATGCACTTTGCGCCCGATGATTTTCTCTTCAGAAATCCTTAAGCTTGTTGGGTTAAACTGGAGTAAGTAACAAACTATTGGAGATATTCATGTCACGTAATACACAGGAAAAACCAGTGAGCTTATTGGTAAGACTTCAAGATCTCATGAAAGGCTTGGACTCACTAGCAGTTCATAATGATATTTGTCAGCCGATACAAAATAGCTTAATAAATCGAACTTTTGTACATTTTACAACCCCTCGCGAAGGTCGCAGTGCCAAAGCTTTTGCGACACTGGACGAAGCGGTACAAAAAGAATTAAACGATATAATTACACAATTTAATGCCATAGTTGCAGCACTAGCTGTAGTTCCAAGCGCACCCGCAGCAGCTGCTGTTGGGGGAGGTGCTGCTGCTGGTGGCGCGGGTGCTAGTGCCGCTGCTGCTCGTCCTGCTTCCGCAGCCATCAAAGGTTCCACTTTTTTTAGTGCATATCCTGTTCCTGCTGCGGTGGCTCCGATAGTGAGCAGAGCTATTGGCAGGGATAGGGTTCTCGCTCAATACAATCAGGCCATAAAACTAGTCAACGACCTAATTAAAGATTACGGAATGCGTAGCTCCAAGCTACTGATGCGGCCATACGACGGCACAGGTCCTACAATTGCAGAGGTAGAATTGCTACTACACTTTTGTCGCGGACTTTTAACCGAGTTGCAAACTAACGCGGGTAACACAGTCGAAATACCTCCTGCAGTCGCAACAGTTGAAGTGGAATTTACTGCTGATTTTTTAACTAAGTTGGAAAACCATGGGTGCTCAGTCATTGAGACTTCCTGGACGCTTACTTCGTTGCGACATCAGCTCACGTGCTTAACAGCAGCACCAGTAGCTACGCTATTGGATGAGCTAAAAGCGCAATATACTGAGGCTTTGAGATTGCTAAAAGAGACAACTAAGTATCTTTACCAGACGAGATTTGCCACTGATGAGGGTGCAGTTGATGCGGGTGCAGTATTAGTAGCGAGAAGATGTGTGACTGATCCTCCTGGGCTGAAAACTCTAAAAACTATAATTGTTGCACTTGAAGAAGCTATGAAAGAGCCTGCTGAGACCCGAGTTTCGGTAGCCACCCTAGTTGAACCTCAGCTCGCGGAATTGAGGTCAAAGGCTTTGTTCCTAATTGCTGATACTTTAGCGACTTATCAAGCAAGCTTGATATCGACAATAGCTCTTGCACCTGGTGCACGATAAGCAGTAGCACAGGCCTCACGTAAATTTTCGGTGCATGTGTAACAAATAGCACCGATATTGACCTAGGGGCAGGCCCCCGTGCCTGCCCTGTCAACTGCACATCAGTGCCTGCCCGACTTCCACAGCCATGTACTGGCACCATAGCCAACTGTCTTGAAGCTTAAGCTTCAAGACAGTTGCTACGGTGCCAGTACATGCTTGCAGATTTCAGGCAGCCACTGATGTGCAATTGAGAGGGCAACCACCCACTATCCACACAAGTATTGCCCCTACAGCCCAAACTACCCATCCTGCAATACGACTAAAGCGGCATAGTCATTTTGCGGATTTAAAGCCACCGCTGCTACCACACCTTTTTTCCCTTCATGCGTAACTTCTTCACCGAGTTTAACTTCGTGCTGAAAATCCACACGATGCAAATGACGTTTTAGTTTTCCTAAATGTTGCGTGCGAGCAACAATTTCTTGGCCGACATAACAGCCTTTAGTGAAGCTTAAAGCTCCCCATTTTTCATAGTCGAGCATTTGTGGAATGAACAGACCTTGAGTTGCAGGATAAATCGTCACAATGTCTTGTTCGATTTCTTGATACTGCCACGCATTCAAATCTAAAGTGGTTAAATCAGCCAAATTATCTGCATCACCAATGAGCAAGAAGCGCGGTGTTTTTTCATCAAGACAAATTAATGTTTGCTGATCATTATGCCCGCATTCGCCAAAAGTTTTAGGTACAGTGAATTCGTGCTTGGCAAGATAAGTAGCAATTCCCGCTCCACTGAAACCTAGTAAAGTGGGCTGCTCAATTGTTAATTTAACTTTGGCAATGATGATAAATTTACGCAGATGACTGGCGGCCATTTCAGCCAGAGAGTTCGGAAGATACAGAAAATAGCTGTCGGCTTTTTTAAAAATCCGAAAACTAAATAAAACCCTTCCTTTACGATCGCAACAACAAGCTAATGAACTTGAGTGTTCACTCAGCTCATTAATATCGCAACTGATTTGCCCTTGCAGAAAAGTGGCAGCATCTTGACCGCTTACTTGTAACAGACAATGATCAGTGAGAGAGGTTTTGAAAATAGTGGATTGCATATCAGGGCCTGTTGATAATGGCTTTCATTCAAACATGAATACCTCTATGATTCCAGTATGTTTGACCATTTTTCACAATCAAAACAAAACGACAAACTGGGTGGCACCCAAGCCTGGGGAATGTGGGCTGCGGCACAGTTGTTTGCTTTGTTGCAGTTTAGTCTGCAACTCTCTTCGGGTGCCATGGTCGGCGACTTGATGAACACCTTTGCGTTGACCGCTTGTGGTGGTGGCATTTTATCGAGCGTTTATTACTATATTTATGTGAGTTTACAAACACCCGCCGGAATTTTACTCGATCGTATTGGCCCGCGACGTATTTTAAGTGCGGGTGCCTTGTTATGTGGTATCGGCTGTTATTTATTTGCTGAAGCTTCTAGTTTGGAGCTCGCTATAATCGCGCGGATGTTAATGGGTGGTGGTGCAGCTTTCGCTTTTGTGGGTATGCTGACCGTCTTAGTACGCTGGTTTCCGGTACAACGTTTTAGCTTAATGGTAGGCCTGGTGGAATCACTGGGCATGTTGGCCAGTATGGGTGGGGGCTATTATTTAGCTGTTGTCATCGATGGCATGGGTTGGCGCTCGTGCATGCATGGGATGGCGTTGATTCTGTTTTTTATTGCTCCACTATTGTGGCTGGTGATTCGTGATGAGCCTGTCTTGCAAGATGCACCAGCAGGAAGCTTGGCGCGGCTTTCACGTCATGTTCCCTTTGCTGATTTTTGGCAAGCACTTAAAAAATTATTAAAGAATAAACAAGCTTGGGCTAATGCTACTTACTCGGGACTTTGTTTTGGGGTGCTTTCGGTATTTGGTGCCTTATGGGGCGTGCCATTTTTGCGCTTGCAATATCATTTGGAATTAACAACGGCGGTATTTTTAGCTAATTTGCTCTTTGCCGGAGCAGCGATTGGTTGCCCCTTAATGAGTTATCTCGATACTCGTTTTAGCTCGCGTTCGCACTTGTTGGCGGGCGGGGCATTGCTCACGGGTATTTGCTTAGCTCTTATTATTTTTGTGCCACATCTTTCATTCTTTATGCTGGGATCTTTGTTACTCTTGGCCGGCGTTTTTTGCAGCACCTACGTAGTTAGCTTTGCGGTAGGTAAAGAAATTGTGGAGCCCGCGCTCCATTCCACAAGCATGGGTTTCGTGAATACTTTATCGGTTGCGACCGCGCCCTTGTTCCAACCTCTAGTCGGCTGGGTCATGGATTTACTCGCAGTGAGGGGTGATGATCATCTTTTGCACTATAGTTTGATGAATTACCAAGTTGGTTTGAGCCTATTGGTTTTAGCACAATTAGCCGCGTTTTTTCTCAGTTTTAAGATACCTGCACGAAGTTCTGGACAAGGCTAATCGCTTTGATATCCTTGTCGCTTTCTTTTGGGCTCGTCCCTTCACCTCTTAGGAGTGTCTCTTAATGGCCAATAATACCTTTAATGATGCCTTGTCACGCTTAGATCGTGCGGCTCAATTTACCAAAGTCGAACCCGAAACCTTACAGCAATTAAAACACGCTAAAGCTGTGCTTGAAGTTGCCGTGCCAGTTCGCATGGATGATGGTTCTTTGCGTACTTTTAGTGGTTATCGTGTGCGGTATAACGATGCGCGAGGTCCTGGCAAAGGCGGTATTCGTTTCCATCCTGATGTGGATATGGACGAAGTAAAAGCTTTGGCTCTGTGGATGGCTCTAAAGTGTGCGGTTGTTGGCATTCCTTATGGTGGTGCAAAGGGTGGTGTGGCGGTTAACCCTAAAGAATTATCCCGCATGGAATTAGAGCGTTTAAGCCGTGCTTTTATTTCTAAGATTGCTGATTTCATCGGTCCAGATAGAGATATCCCAGCGCCAGATGTTTATACCAATCCGATGATTATGGGTTGGATGATGGATGAGTACTCTAAAATTGTTGGCTATTATTGCCCAGCGGTTATCACCGGTAAGCCCATTGCCTTAGGTGGAAGCTTAGGTCGTGGTGATGCGACAGGCCGCGGTGCTTATTACTGCGTTAAAGAACTTGAAAAGAAACGTGGTTGGAATCCTGCTGATATTAAAATTGCTGTGCAAGGTTTCGGTAATGCGGGTCAACACTTTGCCCGATTAGTACATCGTGATGGTTATAAAATTGTGGCAGTCAGCGATTCAAA
Source organism: Coxiellaceae bacterium (assembly GCA_041689165.1). Lineage (GTDB taxonomy): Bacteria > Pseudomonadota > Gammaproteobacteria > Coxiellales > Coxiellaceae > CAIQCE01. The sequence goes on along the minus strand of JBDNGR010000259.1, from coordinate 1,430 downwards.
AGGCGGTATTTACAGTGCACAAGGTTTCGATGTACCGAGCTTGATTCGCGCTAAAAATGAAAGCCAACTCGTGCAAGCGGTTTACTGTGAAGATTCTGTTTGTGCCACTGTGCCAGCACAACAAATTAGCAATGAGGAATTGTTGGCTCTTGAGGTGGATATACTCGCACCCAGTGCTTTAGAAAACGTTATCACCAAAGATAATGCTGCTAAGGTTAAAGCTAAAGTAATTGTCGAATTAGCCAATGGCCCTGTGACCAGTGAAGCGGATGCTATTTTGAATGGCAAAGATATTATGGTCATTCCAGACATCTTGGCGAATGCCGGCGGTGTGACGGTGAGTTACTTTGAATGGGTGCAAAATCGTGCGGGTTACTACTGGACTGAAAGTGAAGTGCATGAACGTTTACAGGTGATCATGTTTCGTTCTTTCAGCGCTGTTTACGATCTTATGTTGGAAAACAAGATTGATATGCGTACCGCCGCTTATGCTTTGGCAATTGGTCGTTTAGGCGATGCGATTTCAGCGCAAGGCACGCAGAGTTATTTCTCAGCGACTGAGTAGGGGTTGTCTCATGATAAAAAGACCCGTTGCGGGACTTTTTTACGCCCCGATCCTGACATGTATATTTTTGAAATATACATTTTCTGGCACGGAAGCTACACTAATAAGCGATATTGTCGGTTTTGATTGGGATCACGGTAATCACTTTAAAAACCAACAAAAGCACTCTGTTGAAACTTGGGAGTGTGAACAGATTTTTTTAATAGACCTATTGTCCTTTATGAGGACCATAAACACTCTATTCAGGAAAAGAGATTGTTCGTTTTAGGGCAAACAGATGCTCACAGAAGATTATTTGTTGCTCTTACTATTAGAAACCAGTTGATAAAAATCATCTTGGCTCGAGATATGAGTAAAAAAGAGAGAGGTATTTATGAGCAAACGCAAACCCATGCCGAAGTTTAAGTCCTTAGAGAAAGAAGATGAGTTTTGGTGAGCCAATGATTCTACCGATTTTATTGATTGGTCAAATGCATCTATTGCAAGCCTTCCTAATTTAAAGCCATCAACTCGATCGATTTTTTTAAGGTTGCCTGAAGACTTAATTAAATGAAATTAGAATTTTGGCGAACAAAGAGGATGTGCCTATCAATCGCTAATGAAAATTTTTTTAGTTAGAGGTGTTAGTAGTTTCAGAAAATAAAGTTTAACTTTTATTTTTTGGAACCTGAAGTTTCAATGAAATAGCGAGCAAAATCATGATACTATTACTACACATCCACCTAACTAAAAGAGGGCAGACACGGGGGCCAGCCCCTAAAGGATCGCAGTTAGTTTTAGTGTTGCTGTGATGTTGAATATACAGAGATATGCGTTTGTGTCCGTAGGGGCAATACTTGTGTGGATATTGGGTGGTTGCCCTCTC
>JBDNGR010000258.1:0-2410 GCA_041689165.1 Coxiellaceae bacterium | reverse complement strand
GTAAAGCCTGCAGATGACGAGTCCTATCTAATTTCATAGCTTCATTCAATAAGGTAATGACCGCACCAGTGATCCCATCAAATCCTTCATTGCACAATTGTTCAATAATCCCACCAACTTTGATATCATTCGTTTCGTAAGCCATGTTTTATATCCTTTTTTTGTTAGACCAAAAAAGGATAAATCATGGCTTGCTTTTTTCAAGCCTTATTTGAATTTACAGAAAGAACGATACACTACCTATCGCAAGCCATTAGATTCGTTGCGAATAAATGAAATGAAGCGATTAAAATCCACATTATCAGATGACGCATATGCAGAACTTGAAGGGGTGATGTGGATCCTTCGAAAAAATCATGAATGCTTAAATCAAGCTGAGAAAGACAAGCTTGCTATGCTGTATGAGTATTCACCTAAATTGAAAAAAGCACACACTCTTGCATTGAGATTAACCCAAATATTAAATACACATTGCAGTAAAAAATCGGGTCTAGCCAAGATCAATCGATGGATAAAACGTGCGCATACAAGTGATGTCACCTGTTTCAATAAATTCATTGTGACCCTTGAAAAGTATAAATCGTATCTTTCCAATTATTTTAAAAAGCGAAGGAATAGTGGCTTTGTTGAGGGGCTGAATAATTTGATAAAGGTAGTCAAAAGACGTTGCTATGGGATCTTCAAAACAGAGACGTTTTTTCAGCGTTTATTCCTTGACCTGCAAGGATTCGAAGTCTATGCCTAGGATTGACACTAGAAAGGTAAAAGAGCCACGTTTATTCAAACAAAGGGCAGATTCAACTTAAACTACGAATGCTTAACCGGACCATAACCTTTGCCCAGCTTGTAAGAACTTCCCGCTTGAATGGCATGGTGGACATAGTCTTTAGCCTGCGCAACAGCTTCTACTATAGTTGCGCCTCGCGCTATAAAAGCGGTTATTGCAGCACTCAGGGTGCAACCCGTGCCATGGGTATTGTTGGTGTTGAGATGTGGGGCTTTAAACCAATGAAAGCTCTTATCCGCCCTAAGATACAAACAGTCATTACTGTCATTACCGGGCAAATGCCCACCTTTCAACAAAACAGCTTGCGAGCCAAAAGTAGCCAACGCGCTCGCGGCCTTTTCCATCGCTGCTGCATCTTTAATAGAAGTTTGTAATAAAATTTCTGCTTCTGGCAAATTGGGGGTGATCAGTGTGGCTCTTGGGAACAACCGATTTTTCAGCGCATCTAGCGCTGAATTCTCCAGCAGTAAACTGCCGTCTTTAGCCACCATAACGGGATCTACTAGCAACGGGATTTCAGGCTGTATAAGCAATTCTGCCACGACACTCGCAATAACTTCTTCAGAATGCAGCATACCTGTTTTAATGGCATCAGCACTCATATCATCCAAAATGCTGCGTAGCTGTAAAGCAACAAACTGGGGCGGAATAGGCAAAATACCTTGCACACCTAGAGTATTTTGTGCCGTGAGTGCTGTTATAACGGACATGCCATAACAATTCAAAGCAGAGAAAGTTTTTAGATCTGCTTGAATACCTGCACCACCGCCTGAATCAGAACCGGCGATCGTGAGAGTTTTATAATAAGTTTTCATTTACAATAATTTCGCGGCATCTTTAGCAAAGTAGGTCAAAATAAAATCGGCACCCGCACGTTTAATAGAAGTTAAAGTTTCCAGCATGACAGCCTGTTCATTAATCCAACCCTTTTCCGCTGCGGCTTTGATCATCGCGTACTCACCACTGACTTGATAGGCACCCATCGGCAATTCTGGATGACGTTGTTTCACTTTAGTAATGATATCCAGATAACTCAGCGCCGGTTTGACCATCAACATGTCAGCCCCTTCCGCCACATCAAGATCTGCTTCGCGTATTGCTTCATGAATATTAGCCGGGTCCATTTGATAGGTCTTACGATCGCCGAATTGTGGTGCGCCTTCAGCAGCTTCGCGGAAGGGTCCGTATAGAGCAGATGCATATTTAATGGCATAACTTAAAATCGCTAAATCTGTGAAACCGGCTGAATCCAGCCCACGACGTATCGCTTGAATCGCGCCATCCATCATGCCGCTGGGCGCAATAATATCGGCACCAGCCTGTGCATGACTGATAGCTTGCTCTGCCAGCAACTCTAAGGTCGCGTCATTATCAATTTTAAAATTGTGTTGTTTCTTAGTCACAACACCACAGTGACCATGATCGGTGTATTCACAAAAACACAAGTCGGTAATAACCAACAATTCAGGAGCGATATCTTTAATTAATTTAACCGCTTGTTGAATGATGCCATCAGCGTGCATTGCAGCAGAACCCACGGCATCTTTATGCAGCGGAATGCCAAATAAAATAACGCCTGGAATCTTTAAATCCGTAACCCATTTAATTTCTTTTTTTAAAGCG
>JBDNGR010000257.1:0-4130 GCA_041689165.1 Coxiellaceae bacterium | reverse complement strand
TCTTTCCATGGCCCACCTCTTTCTTTACTTAGCTCTCATTATAGGCTATTTAGCTTAACAAACTCTTAAGCTTATTAACTTAAAACCACCCCTCGGAGGCTAGATCGAATGTCATTCAAAACCAGCAGCTTAAGCCCAGAAATTCTACATATTGTACGTGACAAAGGGACTGAAGCCCCCTTTAGCCACCCCTTGCAAGAGCCCCAAGTTGGCAGCTACTTATGCCGCCAATGTGGCTTAGCCTTATTTCGTGGTTCCAATCAATTTAAGTCCCGTTGTGGCTGGCCAAGCTTTGATGAAGAGCTGTCAAACGCTGTCAAAATTCAATTAGATAGAGATGGTGCACGGGATGAAATTGTTTGCGCACGCTGTAACTCTCACCTAGGTCATGTGTTTAAAGGCGAAGGCTATACCGCTAAAAACCTTCGCCACTGCGTGAATGGTCTTAGTCTCGACTTTGTACCCGAACAAAAACTACTGGACACTGAAGAAGCGATTTTTGCTGCCGGTTGTTTTTGGGGTGTGGAATATTATTTTAAACAATTGAAAGGCGTGCTTAAAACGGAGGTGGGCTATAGCGGCGGTAACAACGATCACCCTACTTATAATGAACTATGTCGCGGCAATACTGGTCATTATGAGGTTATACGTGTGCTGTTTGATGCAACGATTATTTCCTATGCCAAGCTTTGCCAGTTTTTCTTTGAAATTCACAACTTCACTCAAAGTGACGGCCAAGGACCTGATCACGGCCAGCAATATTTAAGTCGTGTTTTTTATTATGACGAAACCCAAAAACAGACGACTTTAAAAGTTATCGACGATTTAAAACAGCACGCATATGAAGTCGCGACGCAGGTTTTGCCCGTTAGTACTTTCTGGCCCGCTGAGGATTATCATCAAGATTATTATGGCAAGAATGGCGATAAGCCTTATTGTCATCGGTGGCAAAAGTTATTTACCTAGAACCCTCGTTCTTTGAATTACCGACGGTGTTGTAGGGGCGGGTCTGGTGTGTAGATTGGGGCGCCCACCTTCTTTGAATTATCCACGGTGTTGTAGGGGCGGGCCCCCGTGCCTGCCCTCTTTCAGTCGGGTGCATGTGTGGTAAGCGGCATTGATGTGCGATTGAGAGGGCAGCCACCCAATATCCACACCAGTATTGCCCCTACAAGTTCTTGGTAGAAAGTTTCAATATAACTAAATAATTCCGAGTGTTGCGCGCGAGATTGAGATGATCTTGGTCTTGTTTATGTGGCCACTGTTTAAATATTGTTGGGATCAATCGAATCACACAAGAAAATAGTTGGGGTGTTGGGCCGCGCATGCTCGCGGACTCGCAAGCACAGCCCAACCTAGCCTACATCATTAATGACGACACAACGCCTTTCAAATACGCCAAAAATGGCTCACGCAAATCAGCACGTTTCAAAGCATAAGTGACCGTCGCTTCTAAAAAACCTAAGCGGGTGCCGCAATCGTAACGAGTTCCTTGAAAGGGATAAGCATATACGGATTCGTAATTGATCAGTTGCGCAATGGCATCAGTGAGCTGAATTTCCCCACCCACTCCTTTGTTCACATTCTCTAATAATGTGAAGATGTGCGGCGTTAAAATATAACGACCCGCCACGCCCAGGGTTGAAGGCGCCACTTCAGGCTTTGGTTTTTCCACAATGGCCGTCATTTGGGTCGCACCGGCTACTACATGATCACTGAGTGAAACGATGCCATACTTATCCGTATCTTGCTTAGGAACATTTTCGACACCAACCACACTGCTTTGTGTTTCTTGGTAAACATCAATCATTTGATGAATACACGATTTCCCTGCACAGTCCACAATATCATCAGCCAATAACACGGCGAAAGCCTGATTACCAACCACGTTTTTAGCACGTAGAACCGCATCCCCCAAACCTAAAGGCTGTGATTGGCGAATGTAAATGGCTTGCACATCTTTGGGTAAGATATTCTGTACGGTCTGAAGCACCTCGAGTTTTTTCTTTTCGACCAAGTGTGCTTCCAATTCATAGTTGCTATCAAAATAATCTTCAATACTGCGCTTATTGCTAGATGTTACAAAAATTAATTGTTTGATACCCGCTTCAATGGCTTCTTCAACCACATATTGGATTAAAGGTTTATCGACTATAGGCAACATCTCCTTGGGACCTGCTTTGGTGACAGGTAAAAATCGCGTTCCTAAGCCAGCCACCGGAAAAACGGCTGTTGTAATCTTCATTGCTCCCCCCCGCTCATTAATGTTTTGTAACGTATCAATATGCCTAAAGTAGATGAATCATAATCAGACTCATTCATAGGCTTTTCTATATAATTTAAAATCTCTTTAGCGAGCTTTTTACCCCACTCCACACCCCATTGATCGAAAGGATCAATATCCCAAATCACAGCTTGCACATAAGTCATGTGTTCATATAAAGCCAGCAATGATCCCAGTGTTTTAGGAGTCAATGAATCCATGACGATAATATTACTAGGACATGCATCACTGATAACCAAATACGGCGCGAGTTCTAATGCTTTTGCTTCGTCATAACCCTTGCTCTGTAATTCATTGATACCCTCTTCAATGGTTTTACCTTGCATAAGTGTACGGGCCTGCCCTAAACAATTGGCCACTAAATGACGATGATAAGGATTAGTTTCACGTGTGGCACGCAGCGCTAAAATAAAATCAATCGGCGCCCATTGTGTTCCTTGCATAAAAAGCTGATGAAAGGCATGCTGACTATTGGTACCTGTACCGCCCCAAATAATAACACCCGTTGTGTAATCTACGACTTCGCACTTTGTAGTAATATGTTTACCCAAACTTTCCATCAATAGTTGCTGCAGATAAGTTGGCAATAAACTCAAACGTTGATCATAAGGAATGATGGCGTGCGAGCGTGCCCCTAAAAAGTTCTGATTCCATACACCTAAAAGCGCCAAAATAACCGGCATATTTTTGCTAAACTCAGCTTCACGAAAATGCTGATCCATGGCAAAGGCACCTTCTAAGATGGCTGTAAAGCAGTCCATACCTAAACAAATCGCCAACACCAAACCCACTGCCGACCAAATTGAAAAACGCCCACCCACCCAATCCCAAATAGCAAAGATATTATCGGGTAAAATACCCTGCTCTACAGCTAAGGAAGTTTGTGCTGTTACAGCAAAAAAATGCTGCGCGATTTTTTTATCATCAAGATTAGCAATGGAATTCAGCAACCATCGGCGCGCGAGACTCGCATTCAGCTGAGTTTCTTGCGTGGTAAATGATTTGGAAACAATGATGAAAACTGTAGTTTCAGGATCTAGATCTTTTAAGACTGAATCTAAGTGATAACTATCTAAATTAGAAATAAAATGCGCACGTATACCGGTGTTGTTATAACTCTCTAATGAATTATAAGCCAGCGCCGGTCCTAAATCAGAACCACCCACACCAATATTAACTACATCACGGATCTTTTTACCGGTGCAACCTGTGTATTGTCCTGCTGCAATATGTTCAGCTGTTAAACGCATTTTAGCCAAGCAACTCCGAATCTCAGGCACAATATTCTGCCCTTGGAATTCAATAGCTTCATCACTGAAGTTGCGTAAAGCGGTATGCAATGCCGGCAGAGATTCTGTAGTGTTAACAATCTTTCCTGCAAACAAAGCCTCAATGGCTTTTGCCAACTTCCGCTGCTGAGCCAAATCAAGCAAAGAAGAAAAAACTGCCTCATTAATTTTTTGTTTTGAATAGTCTAGTAGGAGATCTGCCGCTTGCACTGAGAAATGCTCAAAACGCTGCGTATCTTTTACAAACTCAGTCGCGACTGAAAACTGATCAATATGAGCCGCTTTCTCCGACAATGCCTGCCAAGCCGGTAATTGAGTCAGCAAACTCACGCCTCAACTCCGTGACCAAATCCCACATAGTCAAAACCCATGTTACGTAATTTATCAGGATGGTATTGATTTCTACCATCAATAACTAAACAACCACGCATTTTAGATTTAATTAAAGCGAAATCTGGATTTTGAAATTCATTCCATTCGGTAATCAATACTAAGGCATCAACACCTTCTAAAGCGGCATAAGCTTCGGGCATCAACGCCAATTGTTGGCTGGTATA
>JBDNGR010000256.1:0-3287 GCA_041689165.1 Coxiellaceae bacterium | reverse complement strand
TGCATCTTGACGTCGCATTAGCCCGCTTCCTCAATCACAAAAGCTCGAAAGAGCCCAACTATTCCTTCGCTTTTGCTCAATCCTCATCGGGCTACTGCTCGCAACCTGAAACTTAAAACTTCGCATCTTGAGGGCGCATTAGCCCGCTTCCTCAATCACAAAAGCTCGAAAGAGCCCAACTATTCCTTCGCTTTTGCTCAATCCTCATCGGGCTACTGCTCGCAACCTGAAACTTAAAACTTCGCATCTTGAGGGCGATGGGTATATACGCATTCAACCAAAAGAAGTGATTTCTTTGTAGCCAAAATGACTATTCAATCTAAAAATGGCCGATTCAGTTCAGTAGAGCTTCTCACTACGACTCTAACTGCCATTTTTAGGTTCAAGCTCTGCTCCAACAACTCGAGTTGATCTACAACAGCTTGCAATGCTGTAGTCTTCGGTTTCGCCTGCTTTCACAGGCGAGCTCGACCCAACGAAACACGTTTGATTCAATCCGAAATACATACCACCGCTGTTTATAAAAACTACGGCTTCACTTTCCATATCTCCAACAAATAATGAGGTATTTGCCGGACTGCACAAGGAGTTTGATTAATCTTCATCATGATTTGCACACCTTGCAAATAAAGCAAACTGCGTGATGCCAGATCCTGAGCGGCTTTTCCGTGCAATGGAGCTAAGATTTCTAATAACACATTTTTCCAAGTAGCAAAATACCTTTGCACTGGCTCGTTAAAAGGCGAATCAGCTTCATCTAGAAGCTCAAGCGCGATAAAATTAACCAAAAATGAATCTTTACGATGTTGAAAAAATTCCTGAATAAATTCAATGAAATCAATAGCCTTTTGTTCAGGAGATTTAACACATTTTTTTTGCAAACAGCTTAACAATGAAGTTTCACAATAGGTTTGCAGTACTTGAATTGTTTCCAATGCCAAAGCTTGTTTAGAAGGAAAATAATGGAACACCGTAGATTTGCGTACTCCGCAGTAAAGCGCAATATCCATTAACGAGCTTCCGTAATATCCCCTGCTAGAAAACAACTCTGCCGCTGCTTTCAATAAACGACTTCGCATTGGTACTTGATCGCCGACCGATCGGTAAGATACACTATCCTCAGACATGACCTAGTCTCTCTTAGTTTGCTGGGTTATGTTTAGTAATGGATAAGTGCCAATCCCACTTATCCATTACACCTAAATACTATAGCTCTCGATTTTCCCTACAAAAAACAGTGTACAAAAAACCCTTAATCGCAAAAACTCGGAAGAGACCTGCTTTTCTTCGCTTTTACTCAATCGTCATCGAATGAATCACTGCTCGCAATCTGAAACTTAAAAACTTTGCTACTTGAAGGCTAGAGAGGTATACGCGTTAAAAGTCAACGCTCTTTTTTGTACAAACGTATTACATTAAAATACACATGGTAATTCTACGAATTACGAGTACCTTGGCATTTTTATCATGCCTAAAAAAAGAGTCAACATTTAATTACAAAAACTCGAATTTAGTACATTCATCGAATTATGATTAATGCTGAGAACTCCAAACTTCTTTCATATAAGTGGCAAAAGAGTAGATAGGAATATTAGGTTTTACTGGAGAACAGGCATAATAGTAAGACAAACTAACGATCGACTCAGGTTTAGCATGAACATCCGCGCTAAAGCGAGAATCTGAAAACGCTAATACTGCTTCTGCTTGTTCATGAAATGACAAAACATACGCATGAGCTTTTTCATCTAACATTAGAAAGCGCAATCCATCTTCTAATAAGTAAAACTCAACAATTGCGTACTGTTTACAAAGAGCATGAAAAACTCTGGAAAAATCGGTCTTTTTCAATAATTCTTGTTGCTTTCCTAAACGTACAAAACGATTTTGATAAGCAGATAAAAACAATTGCGCAGAAAATTCTTTAATCGTGTAATTCAATTTATGCAATGCAGAAAGCTCACCTTTGTTGATATAGGCATCAATAACACCGGCTTGCATGGCCTGCAGAGCTGGAGACACATCCGCAATGCCCGTCAACAAAATGGTTTTGACGCGACTGTGATCTAAACACGCACACAATTCTAAACCATCAATGGCAGGCATCGATTTATCAACCACCGCAACACTAACCCCATTAAAGCGATTAGAATCGGCCAGCAATGATTCCAAGTCCCCAGAGGCAGGCTGAAACAGGCGATGCTGTAGCTCTTCTAATGCAGGACGTGGTGCGCTGCGAGTCAAATAGGGAATATCTTCATCCAAACCTAGGCTGAGACTCATTAGAAAAGTTTCGCTATCATCAATTAGCATGACGCAAGTAGGATAGTACATTGGAGGGATTAGTGAGGCATTAAACATTATCAGTCAACCTAAAAGTTAAAGTAAAAACAAATGATTTTTCTCGAGACTCGCACTCAATTGCCCCGCCCATACGGTCAACAGCCGCTCTACTTAAATACAAACAAGTTCCCATACGTGCCGGTTTGTCTTTATCGCTATAGCTAATATCAAAAATACGCTGCTGAGTATGCTCTAGCAATGAGCCTGCGCTACATTCAAGATAGATACAAGCCTTGGCGCCTTTTCTTTCTACCCAGATTCTAACCTCACCCATGCCCAGCTCGTTGATTCTGAATAAAACAAATTTAAACAGATTATGGAAAATGTGCACAAAAATAGCTTCGTTACCGATGATCTTCAAATTAGGAAACTCTAAGAGCTCAACTAAATTGATCTCTTCAGTTCTAAAAGGATATTGCTCAATTGCAGACATAATAGCCTGGGAAACATCTAGCGAACTAAACTCCACCTCTAAAGAAGTATTGTTAAAACCTGCCACTAGCGCGTCGATTACCATAGCAGAATAGTTAAGTGATAAAATCATTTCATCACCAGATTTCTCTAATGCTTCCAAACGATCGTCACGTATGGGCTCTAAACTATCGCCTTGCTTCAATGCCTGTCGGTAACCATTTACCAACAGTGGTAGATGTTTGCGCATGGAGGAAACAGAAGAACGCATACTTAACATCGGCGTACGTAGTTCATGAGCCATGACAGCGCTCAATAAGTTTAAGGTGTTAATGCGTTCACGTTGCGCGAGATTACGTGAGCGTAACAAGAATACAGCTATCAAGACACAAATAAAGAAAACAAATAAAAATTGTCTATGCATCATGCTGCTGGGGAACACACCATCACGACTCAGCTCATAAATCACAAAACTGGTGAATACCCCTAAGCATAGCAAATCAATATAGGTGATCCAGTCCAATAACAAAGCAAGT
>JBDNGR010000255.1:0-1459 GCA_041689165.1 Coxiellaceae bacterium | reverse complement strand
TAAACGACCCGTACCAATAACTATCAGTGGGTAGGCGCCGCCGGCTTTCTTTTTAAAACGAAGGTAATAATAAATAATTTGCAGGCTAAGCGGGACAAAATATAAAAAGCGATTGGGCTTTAAAACTATTTCTTCGCTCACTATATCCCACTGCTGGGCGATACCTTTAATTTGCCTTCTGAAAGAAATGAAGCCGTTGTGAATCAGCCAACAATGCACAGGTTTCGTTGCCATAGCATACTAAATCCAGAATAAATAAAGTGCTGGAACAATACACAGCCTCATCTTGAATTGCAATTTACTATCAATCTCTCAAGCCACTCACATTTTGATTGATTTTTATACAGCTTTGACGCTAGGATTGAGCACATAAAGAGAACGTATGGGATGCTTCGGTGAATAGTCAGCAAATAAAACAAGAATGGAGACGCATCATTATCCACGTCGATATGGACGCCTTCTTCGCCTCTATTGAACAACGCGATTTTCCTGAGCTACGTGGCAAACCTATCGCTATCACTAATGGCATCAATGGCAGCGCCATCATCACTCGCTCCTATGAGGCACGGCACTTTGGCATTAAAACTGGTATGCGCTTAAAAGAGGCACGCCAACTCTGCCCAGGTCTTATTCAAATCCCTACGCGACCTTCGGTGTACGCGGAAGTCTCAACCAACATTTTTCGTATCCTGGAAAGCATCACACCTGATATTGAAATCTTTTCGGTTGATGAAGCTTTTCTTGATCTAAGTTTTTGCCGCAGTTTGTATAGCTCTGCTAAACAAGCGGGGCTACTCATCAAACAACGTATTTTCGCCGGCACCGGCCTCAATTGCTCAGTCGGTATTAGCGGTGACAAAACCACGGCTAAATATGCTTCCGAAAGTCAGAAGCCTAATGGTCTGGTGATTATTCCACCATGGCGAGCTAAAGCTATATTAGCGCCGCTTGCGGTAACTGAGCTATGTGGCATTAACCGCGGGACCGCACGCTTTTTAGCACAATATGGCGTACATCTTTGCGGTGACATGCAAAAAATACCCATCAGTGTACTCGCCAGGCGCTTCGGTAATTTAGGGCGGCGTTTGTGGAAAATGTGTCAAGCTGAAGATCCTGACCCTGTTCACACTCACACAAAAGACGCCAAGTCGTTGGGTCACGGCAAAATATTGCCACCCCAAACAAAAGATAAAACAGTGATACTTTCTTATATTGCACATATGGCTGACAAAGTGGGTAGAAGATTACGCGCTCACCACAAAGCAGCGCAGTGGTTCAGCTTTGGCTTTAAAACTCCGGATGGCTGGCTTGGTGCACATTTCAAGACAATTTTACCAACTGCTGATGGACAATTAATCTATAACTTCGCTTACGACTTTTTTAATACGCTGTGGGATAAGTCGGTGGTTATTCAGTGCCAAATTACGGCTTACAATCCACAACGCAATCAAGGACAACT
>JBDNGR010000254.1:0-7001 GCA_041689165.1 Coxiellaceae bacterium | reverse complement strand
GATTGAAGAACGCCTCAAATTCGACTTAAGGTGGAAGCCTAGCTTCACATCTTGAGCTACGATGGGTATATACCTCTCGTATCTCAAGATGCGAAGTTAGGGTTTCAGCTTGCGAGAAGTTGCGGCGTTCTGATTGAGCAAAAGGCGAGGAATAGTTATTCTATTTCGAGCTTTTTGTGATTGAAGAACGCCTCAAATTCGACTTAAGGTGGAAGCCTAGCTTCGCATCTTGAGATGCGATGGGTATATACTTTATTTAACACTCACTCGCGCAAAACGTCGCTTACCTACTTGATAGAGATGTGAGGTGCCTGGCGAAATTTTTAAATGCGTATCTTCAATGCGTTCACCTTCAATGCGTACTGCGCCTTGCTGGATAGAACGCAATGCTTCGGAAGTACTAGAAACCAAACCGGCTTCTTTAAGTAGATTAGCAATCGCTAATTCGCCTTGCGGTGCTTCGATTGTAACTTCAGGAATATTCTCAGGAACTGCACCCTCACGAAAACGATTCACAAATTCCGCGTGCGCGTGTTCTGCTGCCTCTTTACCGTGATAACGCTCTACAATTTCTTCAGCCAGTTTGATTTTAATATCACGCGGATTGAAGCCGTTTTTAACTTCTTCACGCCATTGATTAATTTCACTCACCGGACGCCAGCTAAGTAAATCTAAATAACGCCACATCAGTTCATCAGAAATGGACATGAGTTTGCCAAAAATTTCGGTTGCGCTTTCAGTGACACCAATATAGTTGCCCAGCGACTTCGACATTTTCTGCACGCCATCCAAGCCTTCTAGAATCGGCATGGTTAAAATACATTGTTGGCCTTGGCCATACTGTTTTTGCAATTCGCGACCCATCAATAAATTGAAAGTTTGATCGGTACCGCCGAGTTCAATATCGGCTTTTAATTCAACCGAGTCATAACCTTGTAATAAAGGGTACAGAAACTCATGCAAAGCGATGGGCTGTTGCGCATGATAGCGTTTAGTAAAGTCATCGCGCTCCAGCATACGTGCCACGGTGGTCTTAGCCATCAGCTGCACCATTTCAATGGGCTGCAAGGTGCTCAACCATTCTGAATTAAACACGGTTTTGGTTTTGGCAGGGTCTAATATCTTAAAAGCCTGGGTCTGGTAAGTTTTAGCATTCTCCACTACCTGCTCACGACTTATGGGCTTACGCGTTACATCTTTGCCCGTAGGGTCGCCAATCATGGCGGTGAAGTCCCCTATTAAGAAAATGACCTCATGGCCCATCAGCTGAAACTGGCGAAGCTTATTAAGGATAACAGTATGGCCAAGATGGATATCGGCGGCGGTGGGGTCCATGCCAAACTTAACGCGCAGCGGCTTGCCTTCTTTTAATCGCGCAACTAGCTCTTCCTCGACCAGAAGGTCGGCTGTGCCACGCTTGATTGCAACTAATGCTTCTTTGACCGAATCCATTATCACTCCTTATACTAGATTTGGCTGTTATACCCAACTTAGCCTTGATTTAAAAGGGGGTCTTGGCGTAAAGCCGACAGCCGGTCCGTCCGACCCCCGTAACTAGACAAAGCTAGGTTAATGAACTACTCTCACTCAAGGCTCTAATGACAGGGGGCACGGTATAACTATCTGCGAACAAGAGTGATGAAGGGATTTTTAGCTAAACTACAAACAATTTCTCTAGGGGCTGTATTAGTCGTCCTAGGAACCCAAGCAAATGCTACTGCTCATGCTCAAGTTTCAAAACAACTTTTTGAACTAGATCAGTCTGCGGCTTCGTGGCGCACAATCGTCGTCAAGAGCGGCGACTCTTTAGAAAAGATTTTCAAAGATATCGGCTTAGATATCAGCCAGTTACAAGAAATTCTCTCCACTAATCGAACTACCAATAAAGCCCTGAACAACATCAAGCCTGGCCAAACTATGAAGCTACAGGCCACCCCGAACCATCAACTCTTGCAGCTTAAATATGCTCTGAATGATGAAAAGATGTTGTGGGTACAGCGTGCTGCAGCCGGCTTCAAAACTGTAGTAAAAGAATCAGCCAAAGATATCCCTCTGCCTGAAGCAATCAATAGCAAAAGACCTCATTATATTAGTGGCACCATTCAACACTCTTTAAATGAAACAGCCAGTCGTAGCGGCATGAGCTACAACATGACTCACCAACTTACTCAGGCTTTTAGCAACCGGGTTAACTTTAAGCGCTTACAAGCCGGTGATCACTTTAGCTTTATTTACCAGCCTAGCATCAAAGACCCACGCAATGGTGAAATCATTGCTGCGGAATTTAATAATCGTGGTAAGGATTACCAAGTAGTACGCTACACCGATGCGAGCGGGCATACCGCTTACTACGACCCTAAAGGTCAAAATTTCTTAAGTACTTCCGGCTTCTTACGCTTCCCTGTGCAATTCAAACGGATCAGCTCTCCTTTCAGCTACAAACGCATGGACCCTGTGGTTCATCGCGTGCATAGCCATTTGGGTGTTGATTTAGCCGCAGCTTACGGTACTCCGATTAAGTCCATTGGAGATGGCAAAATTGAATTTATGGGGCGTCGCGGCGGTTATGGCAATGCCATTATCGTGAGCTACGGCAACAACTATAAGGCTTTGTTTGGTCATCTATCACGCTTTAACACTTCATTAAAACGTAATAGTCCTGTACACCAAGGCCAGGTGATTGGCTATGTAGGCAGCACGGGCTGGGCAACTGGCTCACATCTTCACTATGAATTGCATGTGAATGGTGTGCCGCGTGATCCTGTACGTGTAGCTTTACCCGCTGCTCGCAGCATTCAAGCTAAAGACCGTTCTCGCTTCCTACAACAATCTAAAGCTATGCTAGCTCAACTCGAACTCTTCCAAAATCACGAGTTCGCCGCTAACAACCACAATCGTCACGATTCTTAATTCCCCAAATAGCGCTTTTAATCCTTATAAATAGTGAGATCTTCCATGAAATTTCGGTGGCAGAAACCGAAACTTCATACTATAGTCCCTGCCATGGAATGTAATTTTGCTATCAACCAAGTTGAGGAGGCTTTCAAAGGCCATCCCATTGTAATACTGCTAGGCCCACGCCAATGTGGAAAGACCACCCTCGCCCGGATGATCGGAGAGCTGAAAAAATTAAAGCACTCTGTTTATTATTTTGACCTAGAGGATGAAACGGATCTTGTTCAACTGCAAAGCCCTAAAACCGTCTTAGAGGAATTAGAAGGTCTGATCATTATTGATGAGATTCAGCTACAACCCAAATTATTCCCACTGCTCAGAGTTTTAGTCGATAGGCCTCAGCATAAAACGCGATTTCTAATCCTAGGAAGCGTTTCTCAAAAACTAATCAATCGATCATCTGAAAGTTTAGCAGGTCGGATAGCACATATTGAACTGACACCTTTTCAATATCGCGAGACTCATAACTTAAATAAATTATGGGTACGGGGGGGATTCCCATTATCTTATCTTGCGAAAAGTGATGAGATCAGTTGGGACTGGCGAAAAAATTATGTAAAAACTTTCTTAGAGCGCGACATTCCTCAGCTCGGCATCCGCGTCGCAGCAACTGCACTACGTCGATTTTGGATGATGCTCGTTCACTATCACGGACAAATTTTTAATGCTTCAGAGCTAGGTCGCTCACTAGATATTTCAGATACAACAGTGAAACATTATTTAGACATATTGTGCGGCACCTTCATGATTCGCTATTTGACACCGTGGCATGAAAATTTAGGCAAACGACAAATTAAATCTCCAAAAATATATTTTCGAGATAGTGGATTATTACATTTCTTATTAGGTCTTAAAGACTACGAAGATATATTACATCACCCAAAAATGGGAGCATCATGGGAAGGCTTTGCACTAGAAGAAGTCATTAGAGCAAATGAAGCCGATCCAGAAGAATGCTTTTTTTGGGGAATTCATGGCCAATCCGAGCTCGATCTTCTTTTATTTAAACGAGGGAAGAAGCTTGGCTTTGAGTTTAAGTTTTCTGATGCTCCAACATTGACAAGCTCAATGGTAGCGGCAGTCGAACAATTAAAATTAGAAAATCTTTATAACATCAATCCAGGCAAAAAAACTTACTCATTAGATGAAAAAATCAAAGTTACCGGTCTTGAAAGTTATCTCAATTTAATTGAGCAAAATTAACGGGAAAGGCAAATAATAGCATGGCAACTGAAAACATTAAATCAGAGGCACCTCGCTCTACTATGTACTTGGAGCGTGACACCCGCTCACGTCGCATCGATAAAATTGCTAAAGCTGCTGAAAAAGAATCCTGGGGTTTAACTTTAATTCAGTTAGCCTGGACTGCAGGTCCGGCCGCTTTCATTGCTTTGCAAAGCGGTTACATCTTAGGTTTTGGCCACACCGCACCTGTCGAAAACATTATTTATCTGACCATCTATACCTTGATCGCTGGTATTATCGGTTTAATCGTTCGCACTTATCTCAACTTCAATCACAACAAAAAACAAAAAGAAGCACAAAGAAATTTAATTTTATTATTAGATCGCTTGCCTGAGCTAATTATTTCAACCCGCGATCTAGCCTTAGCAGCTTATGATCCAATCTTACGTAAACAAGCTGCCGCTTCAAGTTTTTTACGTAGTGCTGCAGCCACACCCGAAGCAATCGAATTAGCCACTTTCGATTTGACGCAAAACAAACACTTAGCTGATATGGCGCTACAGATCGAAACTTTTCGTCAAGCTGGTATGAGTTCACGAGTACGCGATATTGTTGAATCGAATAAAGCTGCAATTAACGAATGCTGCGCTCAATTAAAAGAGAGCGCACCGGAAGCCAGCATTCTCTTGAAGCAACGCCTAAATGGGCATGCGCCAAGCTTAAAAGAAGGTGTACCACGCAAAGAAGGTTTTATCGAGCGCATTATTCTCGCGGCTGAAACCGATAACAGAAGCTTAATGAGTCTGCGTGATGCAGAAGAAATTTTAACTTTAATCTTTGAATTACTGATTGGACGAAAAATTTTAATGCTGAGCTTCCGTTATCGTGGACGGCGTTCATTGACCGAGGCCGCTGATGCCCTGGAAGCGGCGCGCAATAAATATGGAATTGCTATCGCCAATTTCCACAGTCGTTTACATAACCTCATTAATTTTTTGATTGAATGTGGTGCGCTGGAAATAAGCAGCGTCCCAGAGGGATTGAAACTGCATGAGCTCGTACAACTGACGCATATCGCCATTAATGATATTTGTGAGGGTATTAAGAAATTACAAAACGATCATAAAGCCCGAAACAAATATTCAACTTTAGTTGTGTTAAGCATTCAAACCGACATCTTATCGACCACACTCGAGCTTTATCAATCACTCCGACGCACTTACCGCCATATTGGCAGACGCCAAGAATTGCTTGCCACACAGATTGCACGCTGGGCCAATGTTTCCAAAAAATATAACAATGCCGCGACCGCATTACGCTCAGGTCGCGGCCAAGGTGGCTTGCGTATTATTGAACAAAAAATTCATTTGGATGATAAAGAGAAATTAGAATTAGCACGATCACTCGCCCCGCACGTGTATGACTTCAATATTCATCCATCTTGGCGCATCAGCTCGGGCCACTTGTTTAGCAGCGAAAAAACTCTGGATATCAACACAATTAAAGAGATTGCCATTGAAGCGGTATTGGCGCTTGAAGAATTTATTCCCTTATCTAACCCATCGGTACGCTACGCCATTGAAAGTGCAAATGCGATTAATCTGGATGGCTTCCGCCTGGAATTAAATGCTATCACTAAAACAGAGTGGGGAGCGGCGTTCATTCACGAAGTTCCTAAAGACGTGACTAAAGCGGCGGAGCATTTAGCACGTGTGTTAACGCAACACTACGGTGTTAGCCTAACCTCATCTGCTATCGATTTCCTGCATCATACCTACGGTGTGAGTAAAGAGATTATGGAAGAACTCAACATGCATCCACGCTTTAATCAAAATCTTTCTGGAGTTTCGCCAGAAGACAGAATTCCATTTATTATGAACGCCAATCGATATTGGATTAAGACTTTAGAGCGCGCTAAGACGATATTAAAGTCGGCGTAATTTGAGCCCAAACCCCGGGCAAATTAGACGTCCGTATGATACTCAATCAACGAAAAATAACGCGGCCAATCAAAAGTAAGGCCCGGATCAGTTTTGCGATGCAAAGGTCGTGCGATATCTTCATGTCCGATGATGCGCTCTGGCCTAATATCAGGATAGGCCTGCATTACAGCCACAGTTACTTGTGCTAAAACTTCATACTGCGCTTCGGTGTATAAAAGATCATCGCGATTTGCCATACCCTCAAGCTCGATTCCAATAGAATAATCATTACAATTCTCGCGCCCCATAAATTCCGAAATACCGGCGTGCCAAGCACGTTTATCGAAGGGCACGTATTGTAAGACTTCACCACTGCGTCGAATGACTAAATGGGCTGACACATCTTTGATGACACCATCCGGAAATAGGCTGTTACACTCGTTTAAATATTTTTTCTTAATTAAGTCGTATTGATAAGTAAACAAATAATGAACCAACGATTGCTCATAAGGCAAATTATCTGAAGCTACTATTTCAGTATCATGAATAACCAGCAAATTGATGTCTTTCGAGCTAGGGCGCTCATTGAAATGCGGGGAACGATAGAAAGGAACATTCAACAAGAGGCCGCTGTCTATATCAACACTAAAATCTTCTTCATCATTTGGCGACGCTTGCATAACATCCATGACTTTTTCTCCTTTGAATTGGTAGCGTTAAAATACCACTAAGCAGGAGCAAATGAGAAATATTTTGTTGAGCCAAAATAGCATCTATACCTTTCGACTCTCAAGATGCTAAGTTTTAAGTTTCAGCTTGCGAGCAGTGGTCCGATGAAGATTGAGCAAAAGCAACGGAATAGTTGGGCTCTTTCGAGCTTTTGTAATTGACGAATCGGGCTAATGCGACATCAAGATGGAACTTACAACTCGCCGCTTG
>JBDNGR010000253.1:0-3633 GCA_041689165.1 Coxiellaceae bacterium | reverse complement strand
TCGCCTTTTGCTCAATCAGAACGCCTCAACTTCTCGCAATCTGAAACCCTAGCTTCGCATCTCGAAGGTCGATGGGTATATACGACAAAAATGCTTTTCCACAGCCGACTAAGTCATGCCGTGTAATGAGCGGCAACTTAGTCTATACTTTCAGACTAGCACGCGTAAGAAAGGGAGATCACAGTGATGAAAGCATTTTATCGTCTTAGCCTGTTCTTAGGTATGCTCGCTATAACAAGCTTGAGCTTTGCTGGTGGTGCAACACATTACAAACCCTATAATTCTTCTTCATCGAATAGCAGTGCATATCAGAAACAAAGCATGGCTGATCAATGGCAAAATTTTCCTGCCTTTAATAAATTAGTGATTTCGGGCAATGTTGATGTTGCTTTAAAAAATGCCGCACAAAATTCGATAATTTTTTTAGATGATACAAGCTCGGCCTACATCAATTATGATGTTAAAGACCATAGCTTAACTATTAGTCAACGCGCGCTTGCCAAAAAACATCCCTTTGCCAATGCAAAACCCCCTCTGCAACGCCCACAAATCCAAATAAATGTAGTGCAATTAAATCAACTCGACACCAGCGGTCATGTTGTTGTGCAAGGCCAGTTAAATAGTTCTTCCCTAGTCGTTAATACCAAAGGCTCTAGCCAAGTGAACTTAAGCGGCATGATGAACTTGCAACAAGCGAATGCTTATGACAACAGTCAACTTAAACTATATTGGATTAATAGCCCCAACCTAATTGTGAATGGCACCAATAACAGTTTGATTAAGCTCGCGGGCATTACTCAAGTCCTACACGCCAGTTTGAAAAAGAATGCGCAATTGAACGCGCAATATTTACGTGCGCAACAAGCTATCATTCAAACCGATAATAATGCTTTTGTGGGTATCGCTGCGACCAGCGCCCTAAGAGCTTTTGCTTCCAATGACAGCAATATTTTCTATTACAAATATCCACATGATTACAGTGAGTTCAGTATTGAGTCAGGTAATATCTTGCAAGTTGACTGGCGTCCTTAACAGAATCTCTACAACTTCTCTTTTGTAGATGCATCCTTAGGGGGAAATCAACTTTCTAAAATTAGCCGAGCTAATCAATTCAATTTGGCTGTTAGGATATGTCTCGGTAAATATTTTAGGCGGTTTATAAGTCTCTTTGCCTTGCCATTTAAACTCAAAACCAGTTAAATAATTATTTCGTTCTTCTAAATAATCAATTTCTTGCTGATCATGCGTCCGCCAAAAATATACATTGGGATAAATCGCTTGATTATGCAAATACTTAACTCGCTCTAGCACACAGAAATTTTCCCAAAGTGCTCCTATATCCTGACGATTACTTAGTGGGGCAAATGAATTCAAAATTGCATTTCTAATTCCCACGTCATAAAAATAGTATTTGGCTTTTTTACTTAATTCTTTACGCAGATTACGGCTAAATCCTCCGACACGAATAATAACGAACATTTTTTCTAAGAGATCCAAGAATCGTTCAACGGTGGCACGACTGAAACCAAGCTGCACAGCTAATTCATGAATTGAAACTTCAGAACCCAGCTGTAATGCCAACAACTTTAAAAGTGCTGCTATTTTGTAGGAATTTTTCATTCCTTCAAAATGTAAAACGTCTTTATAAAGATATTGCTCACTTAAATTTATAAGCAACTCTTCGCGTAAATTAGCCGGCGTCATTACGACCTCAGGATATAATCCATATCTCAAATAATCAGCAATTCTTTCTTGAACTTCCACCCATTCGAACTTTGTTTCAAGCTCAGCAATTGAGAGAGGATAAAGAGTTAACTGAATAGCGCGCCCAGTCATAGGCTCGCTTAAGCGATTAGCGAGTTCAAAGCTACTTGAGCCTGAAGCAATAATTTGTAGGCTTGGATATTGATCATGCAGCAACTTAAGGATCTGCTCAATGTTATCAATTGTTTGTGCCTCATCGAGCACTACGATTCGACTTGAGCCGAAAAGTGACTTGATTTGGCTAAGGTTGGCGCTTTGCAAAACCTCACGTACTGCCGGCCGCCCACATAAGAAATAGCCCGACTCATTGTCATGTTTTTTAAGTAGGTCCTTGCACAAAGTTGTCTTACCGACTTGGCGGGCACCAAATATCAATAGGACTTTGCCTTTAAAAAGCCAAGATTCTAGTCGGGGCTCAATGCTACGCTTTATCATAAATAACCTAAAAATTGCTTGATGACGAGCAATTTTTAGGTAAAATTGGAATTTTTTCAGGGATAAATTGGTCTTGTTTAATTAACCCAAACTTCAACACGTTGATTAGCAGTGCGGCCAGTAGGGGTGGTATCTGCTGCCACCTTACCAATAGTACTGGAACCCAGAATTTGTGTAGTGGTTTGAGCTAAAGGAACGCCGCCACGCCATAAGAAAGCCGCAACGACTTCCGCTTGATTACGTGCTCGATAATACTGATCTGTTGGCGTACCAATATCATCACTAAAACCGATCACACGCACGGTGGAGTGCCGATAGGTTTTTACAAAGGCTGCCAAAGCTAATAGATCATGACCCTTGTTCTCGAATAACATATTTTTTTGTGGGCTAAAGAAATTAATGCTGGGAATAATCACCGCTACACGATTACCTTGTTGCACCACCTGCATACCGAATTTTTCTAGCTCGGCAATCATATTGTCGTGTTGATTAGGTGCCCCAGAATAGGAAGCTTTTACTGTCGTTTGACATGCACTCAAAGCAAAAAAAGTAATTAATAAACTCAGACGAAATACAGCTCTCATTAGATTTCCTTCTCTACATAGGTCCACTTAAGAACTGATAGTTAAGCTAAATACGCTTGTACCACTGTTAGCTAGATCCTTCGGAGTACATGTTACTGTTTGTTCTACACTGTAACCACTTTTTAAAGCTAAGCAATCAGCTACGGTCGGCAGAGTTGTACTAATAACCGCTGTTGTATTTCCGCTACCAGGAGCTACAGTAATAAGATTAGTCCACGAATTTGAGAAAGTACCATCTTTAGTATTAACATCCGCTGTTTTGGCAATAAAGCCTTGGGTAATTAAAATACCGATATTGGTTAAGCCAGCATAATTAGAATTTTGATTACGATACTGTTGGATAGCTGATACGACAGTTCCAATCTGATTACGTATTTTATTCACATTCGAACTATTACTCGCCACAAAGAAATAACGAGTGGCCATAACTAAAATGATGGCAATAATAGATAAGGACAACATTACTTCAAGTAAACTAATGCCGGCTTGCTTATTGAATTTCTTTGATAATCTCAGCATTTTATTTTTCCTTTAGGTTGTTAACAACTGATGCATAAAAAGCCTTCTGTGGATAGGCTTTTTATTAGGCCAACATCATACTACCAATTGCGTAAATACCAAAGACCATAGTTGCCGACCTATGGTCAAAAATATTACCAGGTCACATAGGGCTGGTCATCCTCATGCGTAAGTTGTAAAGCTTTGTTGGATGCGCGCCATTTTCCCGATGACATTCCGCAAAAGCGAAGGAATAGTGGGGCTCTTTCGAGCTTTTGTGATTGAGGAAGCGGGCTAATGCGAGTCAAGATGCAACTTGCAACTTGCAACTTGCAACTTGCAACTTGCAACT
>JBDNGR010000252.1:0-9140 GCA_041689165.1 Coxiellaceae bacterium | reverse complement strand
GCCGATTCTTTGTATGATACGCCCCTTATCGATGCGGGGTGGAGCAGTCTGGCAGCTCGTCGGGCTCATAACCCGAAGGTCGTAGGTTCAAATCCTGCCCCCGCTACCAATTTGATTTATAAGGCCCCTATATGGGGTTTTTTGTTATGGGGACTTTGACGAAATGGCAAGGCCTGCAGCGGCATTAGAATCTCTGCTCCGTTCAGCACTAGAAGCGGTGGGTTATGAGTTAGTAGGCAGTGAGTTTTCGCGCCAGGCTAAACATAGTCATTTGCGAGTGTATATAGGGCAAGAGGCGGGTATTACAGCGGATGATTGTGCGAAAGCGAGTCGTCAAATAGCTTCTGTTTTTGATGTGGAGGATCCTATTGAGGGTTTTTATACTTTAGAGGTTTCATCGCCAGGTTTGGATCGGCCCTTATATAGCAAAGAAGATTACCGACGATTTTTGGGGCAGATGATTAAGTTGCGCCTGAGGGTGCCCTGTGAAAATCAGCGCAATTTCTCGGGGATTTTGCTTGAGTTGAGTGATGAAGATAAGGTGAGTTTACAAACAGAGCAGGGCCCTAAAGACTTTGTTTTTACCAATATTGAAAAAGCCAATTTGGTGCCGAATTTAAAGAAATAGCCTCCGCTGTATGTGACGGAGTCGAAAGCGAGAGCGAGAGCGAAATTTTTAAAAGCTCATAAAGAGAGGAAAAAAATGAGTAAAGAAATGTTATTTATGGTCGAATCCATCGCGAATGAACGTGGTGTTGATAAAGAGCTAATTTTCGAAGCTGTTGAAGCAGCTTTGGCGGCAGTTGCCACGCGTCGTTATGAGGAGGGTGCTGCCGCTCGCGTCGCCATCGATCGCAAAACGGCTGAGTACGAAACTTTTCGTTGTTGGACGGTAGTAGATGACAGCGAAACCCCTATCGAGATTCCTGCACAACAACTGTCGGTAGCGCAAGCTCATGAAATTGATCCTTCGCTTGATATCGGTGATGTTATTGAAGAACCGATCGAGTCAGCGGCTTTTGGTCGTATTGCAGCTCAACAAGCAAAACAAGTAATCATTCAAAAAGTACGTGAAGCTGAGCGCGCTAAGATTGTTATGCAGTATGAAAAACGTGTCGGTGAATTGTTAGTCGGCGTGGTAAAAAAAGTATCACGTGAAGGCGCTATTTTAGACATGGGCGAAAATGCCGAAGCTTTATTGCCGCGTGAAGAAATGATTCCGCGTGAAAATTTTAGAATGAATGATCGAGCTCGCGTGTTGCTCTATGCTATTCGAGAAGAGCGACGTGGCCCACAATTATTGGTCAGTCGCACACGACCTGAGTTATTGATCGAATTATTTAAGATCGAAGTTCCTGAGATTGGTGAAGAAGTTCTTGAGATCCGTGCTGCAGCACGCGATCCAGGCTCACGCGCTAAAATTGCGGTTAAAACTAATGATGGACGTATTGATCCGATTGGTGCTTGTGTGGGTATGCGCGGTTCGCGCGTTCAAGCGGTGTCAAATGAACTTGCCGGTGAGCGTATTGATATCGTGCTTTGGGATGATAATCCGGCGCAGCTTGTTATTAATGCGATGGCACCAGCAGAGGTTTTATCAATCGTCGCTGATGAAGACACCAAAACAATGGATATTGCTGTTGCTGAAGATCAGCTTTCACAAGCGATTGGTCGTGGCGGACAAAATGTACGTTTAGCAAGCGAGCTCACAGGCTGGCGTTTGAATGTGATGAACGAAACTGATGCCTCACTAAAGCAAGAAAGTGAAACAACTAAAGCTAAAGAAATGTTTATGGCGAAGCTTGATGTCGATGAAGATATTGCTATTGCCTTGGTTGCTGAAGGTTTCACCAGTGTTGAAGAGGTGGCTTATATTCCTTTTGAAGAGTTATCCGTGGTTGATGGCTTTGATCAAGATATTGCGGCTGAATTGCAACGTCGTGCGAGTGATGTTTTGCTGACTCAAGAAATTGCTAAGCAAGAAGGTATTGAGCCGGGTGAGCCTGAGGAAGATTTGTTGGCAGTAGAAGGTGTTACACCCGTCTTGGCCAATCAACTAGCCGTACAGGGTGTTACCTGTCGAGAAGACTTAGCTGAGTTAGCAGTAGATGAGCTGACTGAGATTTTACAAATAGACGATGAGCTTGCAGCTAAATTAATTATGGCAGCTCGTGCACATTGGTTTGAATAAGAGGTAGAAAATATGGCAGATGTAACTGTCAAACAGTTAGCAGAAATGGTGCGTACTACGCCTGAGCGCTTAATTGAGCAGCTTAAAAGTGCGGGTGTAGAGGTCAGTAGTGCTGAGGCAACTGTTACGCCTGAGCAAAAGCGTCGCTTGCTCGCACATTTAAAAACAAAGCGAGAAGGCGCAAGTGAAATAGCCGCGACTGAAGTCTCAGTTGAAAAAACCGTCTCCAAAATGACCTTGAAACGTAAAACTGTCGAAGTGGTAAAACTGGGTAGCAAAACAGGTGCTAAAAAAAGTATTAGTGTCGAATTTCGCACTAAAAAAGTATTTGCGAAGCCTCAAGCTGTTGCTAAGCCTGTGGTTGAAGCGAAAGCAGAAGAAGCCCAGGTTGTGGCTTCTGGACAGGCGAATGTTGTACCTGAAACTCTAGTAGTTGAAGCGGCGCAAGCGAAACCGGCTGTTAAAGAAAAAGAGAAAGAAAAATCTGGACCGAAGTTTAGCGATCAAGCTAAGCCATCGGTAGAAGAACATCGTCGTTCTGCGAAAAAAGATACGCGATGGGCACATCTGGAGCATGAGCCAGATGAATTACAAATGCCGCGTGGCAATGCTAAACGTCGTAAACGTAAGCATAATGATTCTGCTACCAATTTGGAGCATAGTTTTGAAAAGCCAACGGTACCAATGGTACATGAAGTAGCAATTCCCGAGTCAATTACCGTAGCGGATTTAGCTCAGCGCATGTCCATTAAAGCGGCTGAAGTGATTAAGGTCATGATGAAGATGGGCGCGATGGCTACTATTAATCAGCTCATCGACCAAGAAACCGCGGCTATCGTCGTTGAAGAAATGGGTCATACTCCTAGATTGGTAAGCGAAAATGCACTTGAAGAAAGTCTCGAGGTACATCATGAGCTTCAGCATGGCGAATTAATGCCACGTGCTCCTGTAGTTACCATTATGGGTCACGTCGATCATGGTAAAACCTCCCTTTTGGATTATATTCGTCGTACTAAAGTGACTTCTACAGAAGCGGGTGGTATTACGCAGCACATTGGTGCGTATCATGTCGATACAGCCAAAGGCATGATTACCTTTCTAGACACCCCGGGTCACGAAGCTTTTACGGCTATGCGTGCGCGTGGTGCTAAATGTACAGATCTAGTGATCTTAGTAGTGGCGGCCGATGATGGTGTGATGCCACAAACTTTAGAAGCTATTCAGCATGCGCGAGCGGCTGCAGTGCCTATCCTGGTCGCAGTGAATAAAATCGATAAACCAGAAGCGGATCCAGAACGTGTTAAGAATGAATTATCACAACACGGCGTAGTCGCAGATGATTGGGGCGGCGATTGCATGTTCCAAAATATTTCTGCACGTACGGGTGAAGGTGTTGATCAGCTGCTTGATCGTATTTTATTGCAATCTGAAATCTTGGAATTAAAGGCATTGGATGATGGCCCTGCACGTGGTGTAGTTGTTGAATCCAGTCTTGATAAAACGCGTGGTCCTGTGGCTACTGTATTGGTAACCAGCGGGCGCTTACGTAAGGGTGATGTCATGTTAGCCGGCCGTGAATACGGACGTATTCGGGCTATGATTGGTGATAACGGCAAAGCTTGTGAAGAAGCCGGGCCTTCTATGCCGGTTGAAATCTTAGGTTTATCCGGTGCGCCATCAGCAGGTGACGACATGATGGTGGTGATAGACGAACGTAAAGCACGCGAAGTCGCTTTATTCCGTCAAGGCCGTTATCGTGAGGTGCGTCTAGCTAAGAAAGCAATGAAGCTTGAAGACATGATTGATCATTTTGCTAAGAACAAGCATCAAAGCCTAAATGTTGTCTTAAAAGCTGAAGTACAAGGTTCAGTCGAGGCGATTGCTGATTCATTAAATAAATTGTCTACTTCAGAAGTTAAGGTGAATATCGTAGCGAGTGGCGTCGGCGGTATTACGGAATCTGATGTGAACTTAGCCATCGCTTCTAATGCAGTTATTCTGGGCTTTAATGTGCGTGCTGATGTTTCCGGTCGCCGTTTGGCTGAGCGTGAAGGAGTCGAGTTACGCTATTACAGCATCATTTATAACTTATTAGATGATGTGAAAGCGGCTCTAACTGGTTTACTAGCACCACATTACGAAGAGCGTATCGTCGGATTGGCTGAAGTGCGAGATGTATTCCGTTCTTCTAAGCTAGGCGCTATTGCAGGTTGCTTAGTTATTGAAGGAACGGTTCGTCGTAAGCTACCTATCCGAGTCTTGCGTAATAATGTGGTTGTCTATGAAGGTGAGTTGGAATCTTTACGTCGTTTCAAAGATGATGTAAATGATGTTCGCAACGGTACTGAATGTGGTATTGGCGTGAAAAATTACAACGACGTTCAAGCGGGTGATCAGATTGAGGTTTACGAGAAAATCTTGGTAACAAGAACCTTGTAAACAGATTCTAAGACATCATTCCAGCCAAGGAAGGCTGGGTTGAGTGCCGTAGACGGTAAAATGAGATATCAAGCTTATGCCCAAATCCAATATTCGCCTTCGCCAAGCGGCTGATCTTATTCAACGCGAAGTGGCGCTCATTTTACAGCGAGAAGTCAGTGATCCTCGATTAGCGGAAGTGACGATTACCGGCGTTGATGTGGCGCCCGATATGCGCTCGGCTAAGGTCTTTTACACGCTGTTCAATAAAGAAAATTTAAAAGAAGTGCAACAAAGTCTAACTAAAGCCGTAGGCTTCATGCGTCATCAGCTAGCTGGCATGACGTCTTTGCGTCATACACCGCAATTACGTTTTGTGTATGATGATTCGATTTTATACGGCGAGCATCTGGCTGATCTGATTAATAAAGCAAAATAGCCTGTGGGTTCTGTGTTTGTATTGAGTGTGCGCCTTCTCTGAAATAACACCGATCTTGTAGGGGCAGGCCCCGTGTCTGCCCTCTTGCAGTTGGGTGACTGTGGGGTAAATAACATGGGTGTTCGATTGAAAGGGCAACCACAGGGGGTAGCCCCTACAAACACAAACACAAACACACTTTCAACCCAGCGACCTAATCTATTCACATGAAACCACTCAAACGTCCCATCCACGGTATTTTTCTTTTAGATAAACCACTCGGCATGAGTTCCAATAAAGCCCTAAAAAAAGTGCAACATCTGTTTCGGGCACTAAAAGCCGGTCATACGGGTAGTTTAGATCCTTTAGCAACAGGTTTATTGCCAATTTGTCTGGGTGAAGCGACCAAGTTGTCACAATATTTACTTGATGCTGATAAGACGTATCGAGTTACTGCAAAATTAGGACAGCGTACTACTACCTGTGATGCTGAAGGTGAAATTATTGAAGAAAAACCAATTCCGGTTTTAAGTAATGCAGAGCTTGAGAAAATATTAATGCAGTTTCGCGGCGAAATTACGCAGATTCCGCCTATCTATTCCGCCTTAAAAGTGGCAGGCAAACCACTGTATCACTATGCACGCCAAGGGATCGAAGTCAGTATCAAATCGCGTCAGGTAACGATTTATAAACTTGAACTAATTGATTTGAATGCGAGCAGTTTTGCCTTAGAAGTGCATTGCACTAAGGGCACTTATATCCGCACCTTGATCGATGATATTGGTCAGATCTTGGGTTGTGGTGCACATGTCAGTCAATTACGCCGGAATAGTTGTGCGGGTTATACCGAAACACAAATGCTTTCTTTGGCGAGCTTAGAGTCCGCGTTCAATGAAGATGATCCGACCGCGTTAGACCACACGCTATTGCCCCTCAATAGCGCTTTACCCGAATGGCCAACTATTCATATAAATGAAGCCGAATTATTTCGTTTCCGCAGAGGCCAAACCATCAAACTGGACGAGCATCGACCCGACGGATGGTACAGGATCAGTAGTCTAGGCGGTGAGCTATTGGGCTTGGGAACATTGGCGGGATTTATTGTATACCCGAAAAAGGTTTTCCAGCTTGAAGCCTTAGGCCCAGACCGGTAGACTTTTGCTTCGTTTTATTTGAGCTGGAGGGCTCTTGTTATGAAAAAAATTATTGTGCTAGCGCTAGCATCGTTAGTGACTTTGAGTTTAGTGGGTTGCGAGAATAAGCAGCAAGTGGGCACTTTGTCGGGTGCCGCTATCGGTGGTTTATTAGGCAGCCAATTGGGTGGTGGTAGCGCTAAGATTTTCACCGCTGTGGGTGGTGCTGTAGTCGGTGGTTTGCTGGGTGGTGAGATTGGTAAATACATGGATAAACAAGACCTGCAAAACATGCAGAGCGCTATTGTGAATACACCCGTTAATCAAAATGCGACGTGGACTAATTCTAAAACCGATACCATGTATACCGTAACTCCAACCAAAAACTACAATCAAAACGGTGAGTATTGCCGCGAGTATCAAACCACAGTGACTGTTGATGGTAAATCACAGAAAGCTTATGGAACTGCTTGTCGTCAACCCAACGGATCTTGGCATATCGTTAGCTAATTAAGTGAAGCACTGGCCAAGGAAGGCTAGGTTTTCGTGCTCTGAGAATTTTCGCTTTTTCGTTCAACATCTATTCGCAAGCTTAGAAACATTAAAATGTCTAGAACATCAACTGTGGTTTCTGAATCAGCAGCTCGTCCGTCAGCTAGGGATGAGCCAGCTGCTCGCTTTACGTTAAGAACTCTAATTTTTCCCTTGAGCTTGATTGTGTTTGCTATAGCTTTTGGCGGTGCGGGTTAAGCATTGAGCCTATTCAAAGAACTTGGCTTTGGAGCACAAGTGCTTACTGCTCTTTTATTTGCTGTAGCAGCTAGTGGTTTGTCTGGTTTTGTAATTCTTGGTTCGCAGACTACCAACAATAAAGTAAGGACTTTGTTGGATGCAGTTGTACCCTTAGGTTTTAGCATTTCCACTGTAATCAGTGAACGTGTTCGGCTTTTAGGAGAGGAGTTTCATCGCGGTCAAATAGCAGGAAAAGCAACAGTAATAGAGAGTTTTAGCCAAGAGCTTAGGGCTCGGAGAAGAGAGTTGAGTGCGGAGCAAAGTCATAAAATAACATTAGCATCTCAAATAAAATCACTGAAGAAACAACTGCGAGATGCAGGTCTTGAGCCGGCTATTTCAGCAGAATGTGCTCCCTTGTTGGTGCTTGACCATACTCCTGGGACTGCAGCAGGCACAGGTCTTGCTGTGGCAAGTCCAACCGAGTCTGGAGCGGGAACGAGAGAAGGGGATACAGGATCCTCACTGATAGCCATCGGCTTATACCCATCGTAGCTCAAGATGCGAACCTAAGGTTTCAGCTTGCGAGCAGTAGCCCGATGGGGATTGAGCAAAAGCGAAGGAATAGTTGGGCTCTTTCGAGCTTTTGTGATTGAGGAAGCGGGCTAATGCGATGTCAAGATGCAAGTTACAACTCGCATCTTGAGCTACGATGGGTATATATCGTCGAGCATCACGTATGATGGCTGAACCTAAAGAAGCGGTACCTGATGCAGCACCAAGTCCCATTGCCGCGCCAGGATCAACATAGCGCTGGAAGTTTAAAAGAGTAGACCCCTTGTGGCCGGCTGAGTAAAATAGGCGGCGTTGACATCCCTTGTTTTAAGCGTGCTCTCCTAGTGAGTGATGAGGTGTTTATGCCTAAAAGTATTTATGGGTTAGTGCTCCCTTTTAAAGCTAAACATCTGATAGAACTGCAAGCCGCTATTAAAGCAGGTGTTAATGTGGAGCCGTCAGACACTTCCGCCTTGTTTTTTTAGTTGATAGGTATTATTTATCTGATTTTAGTTTGCTTCACTTAAGGGCTCTATTGCAACTTTTGGAAGCGAGTGCAGAGCCTTTACGAGAGCATTCAGGTGATGAAAAATGGCAGTTTCGTTTTCCACTAGAACGAGCCCTCAGCAATGGGCTTATAGCGGCGTTGTTTTTAATGTTATGGTATGTGAACGGAGAGCGTGACAAGATTCTATTAAAGCCCGCCTCGAAGGATGATGAGCCATGTTCTTTAGTTTATGAATTCGAAATAAATGCTTCTTGGCGAAAAAAAGAATTTCTCCCCTTTCCTTCAATAGAACAGTTTGAAGTAATAGCAGCTGAAAGTTGCCGCTTTCGAAGTTTGCTAATAGAGGCTGAACGCTTATCGAAAATAGGAAGTCATGAGACTTCCGCTGAGAAACATGGAGAAATAGCTCTAATTGTTAAACATCGAGAAGCTATAGAAAAAAGTATTATTTATCCTGAGAGCCGCTTGTTAAGTTTGGCAGAGATGCATGTTTTCTTTAAAGAGTTTTATCAAGAACAATACTATCGCTGTCAAAAAGCGCAGTTTGAGTGCTTAAAAACAGCCGAAGTTTTACATGCAGTAAGTGGTGCTTTTGTAGATCCTGCGATTCTCGAGAAGCATGCAGCGCTATTGAGTCAGTTAATTAAGCTTGGCCAAGGCTTGGGTAAAGAAAAAGAGAAAGAATATTATCAAAGACGTTTTGAAGAAGTCAGTAAAAAGTTGCCCCTGGCAGCTGGAGGCGTAAGTTCTATGATCGATGGAGTAGAGTCTGTACTTGTGCGAGCTGGTGCCGGAGGCGCTGCTGTAGAGCCAGAGGATATTCGGTGGAGCCTGAGGGATGATGAAAGCCAAGCTTTATTAGCTGAAGCTAAAACAAAGGGTTTAAGCGCAAGTAGAATGACTTTATTTTCGAAAAAATTTAGCGGTTTAAGGCATCGGGCAGTCGAAAGGACAGGCGTGAATGTTGTTCTAAAACAATAGATATTGAGACTCAAATCAAACCATCTGTAGACTTTTAAACTAATAAGAAAACCTCATGCAATATCCTACTATCCGTCCACGTCGATTACGCAGACATCATCAATTACTGGAATTAATCCGTGAAATACAGCTTTCTCCCAGCGATTTCATTTATCCATTATTTATTAAAGAAGGATTGGCAGAACCGCTTGCTATTTCTGCAAT
>JBDNGR010000251.1:0-4113 GCA_041689165.1 Coxiellaceae bacterium | reverse complement strand
TTGCGAGCAGTAGCCCGATGAGGATTGAGCAAAAGCGAAGGAATAGTTGGGCTCTTTCGAGCTTTTGTGATTGAGGAAGCGGGCTAATGCGACCTCAAGATGGAACTTACAACTCGCCTCTTGAGGTGCGATGGGTATATAGGTCAATCTCTAAGACTCAGAGCTCATGCGCCTCAGTTGCTGACAAAATAACTACTTAACCTGGCATGTGGAATATCACACGTCTGAGCTTTCGACTTCAATCCAATTCAAATCTATAACCCTAAACTCGGCAACCGTAATCTGCTACGAAGACCTGATGAATTGAATCAGGTGGGCTATTTTTCGAAATAATTTCCAAAGGCCAACATCATTCACCATTAGCCCTTCTGGCTACGATTCCAGCTGCTGCTTTTTGGATAAGCAATCTCAGCCTCATTCTTTTTTATAAAAACACGGGTTAGACAGCTTTTCTCAACATATACCCATCGTAGCTGCTGTCTGCTTGCCACCTGTACGTAAATTGAAGCCTATCGAAATCAAGCACATTCGCTTGCGAGAAAAACTAAGTCAGCCAGTTTTCGCTCAATACTTAAATGCTAGCCCATCAACTGTTAAAAAATGGGAAAGCGGGGAAAAGAACCCTGCTGGGCCCACTCTTAAATTATTAAATATAGTGGCAGAAAAGGGTATTTAGATTTTATTTTAAAATATTATCAAATGATCACAACTTAGACTCAGTAGATTGCGACCTATCATTTTACTCTTCTTCAGAACTTAGCTTGCGCGTAGGTCGCGCAAGGCCACGTGTACTTTTATCAATCAAGTCGATCATGATTGCAAGCTCAGAACAAGCAGTTTGCATTTTAACTAGCTCCGCACGCGCTTCGTCCAATTTCAAACCACGACGAAATAAGATTTTATAAGCATGGCGAATATGTTCAATCGCGCTTTCGGAAAAACCATGACGGCGCAAACCCACTACATTTATGCCGCGAGGCGTTGCTGGATCACCTTTAACTAAAACATAGGGCAGAATATCTTGCACAACACCGGTGAAGCCTGCCATAAAGCTATAAGCACCTAATACACAAAATTGATGCACCATAGTGCCACCACTCAAAATGACGTGATCACTGACTGTGACGTGACCTGCAGCCGTAGCACAATTCGAAAAAACAGCATGATTCCCAACATGACAGTCGTGTGCCACATGAGTGTAAGCCATAAAAAGATTGTTGTTGCCGATGGTGGTAACTTCTTCGCCACCTGAACCACGATTGATAGTACAAAATTCACGAAACGTATTGCCATCACCAATATGTAGCCATGCCTCTTCACCCTTGTATTTCAAATCTTGTGAATCATTACCGATTGAGGCAAATGAATGAACAATATTACGCGCACCTAAAGTAGTATCTTTACGAATTAAAGCATTCGGGCCTATTACAGTTTCTTCACCAATCACCACATTGGGACCAACCACAGCAAAGGGTCCAATGCTAACATTAGCCGCAATTTTTGCTGTTGGGTCAACAACCGCGCGTGGATCAATCATAAATATTTCTATCCCTAATTGTCATAAACTCAGCAACACAAGCGACCTCTCCATCCACGCTTGCTGTACCCTTAAACTTACAAAGATCACGGCGTCGTTTTAATAACTCGACCTCTAAACGCAATTGATCACCGGGCTGAACGATACGCTTAAAACGAGCATTATCCACACCGGCGAAGAGAAATAAATTATCTGGCGTAAATTCTTCGCCAACAGTTTTTAAAGTTAATAAGCCTGCCGCTTGGGCCAAAGCTTCAATCATTAACACACCCGGCATTACTGGGCGAAAGGGAAAATGCCCACTAAAAAACGGTTCATTCGCCGTTACATTTTTAATTGCCACTATTGATTTATCCGCTTCGAAGGCAATAACCTTATCCACCAGTAAAAAGGGATAACGATGCGGTAAGTATTTTCTGATTTGATTAATATCCATTACGATTTCTCACTTTTCTCTAACGACTTTAAACGACGCGCCATATCATCCAACTGGAAGAGTCGAATCATGGCCTTTTTCCACACGGGGGCAGGAGCGGCCGGTAAACCTGAACTATAAACGCCGGGGTGAGTAATCGAACGAGCGACAGCAGAGTCACCCGTAATTACAACACCATCACAAATGCTAATGTGCCCATTGATGGATACCGATCCCCCAATCATACAATAACGACCCACCTTTGTGCTTCCTGCAATGCCAGTGCAACCAGCAATCGCAGTGTGTGCACCAATCTGCACGTTATGGCCTATTTGAATTAGATTATCAAGTCGTACACCGTCTTCAATAATTGTGCTTTCTAAAGCTCCACGGTCAATGCAAGTGTTGGCACCGATTTCTACATCATTACCGATAATGACGGAACCTAACTGATAAATTTTGACCCACGCACGATCTTTAGTATGGGCATTACCAAAACCATCCGAACCAATAACAGCACCACTGTGCAAAATAACTCGTGAGCCAATTTTCACAGCTTCATTGATGCTCACATTAGCATGAATAAAACAGTCTTCCCCCAAAGAAGCATTATTTTCAATTACAGTGCCTGGATGAATCACACTACGGGCACCAATAACAACATTTTCACCGATAACGCAGTTAGCACCAATGCTAACTTCTGCAGCAATCTTGGCACTTTCAGCTACTACTGCACTGCGATGAATACCTAGTGCCGTCGGTGAGGCATTGTTAAAAAGTTTGCTGAGACCTGCATAGGCCAAATAAGGATTAGCGCAGATTAACACATTGGTTTTGAAGCCCGCTGCATCATCTGGTCTTAAGACTACTGCAGAAGCTTTGGTAGTAACCAAGGCATCACGATATTTAGGATCATGCAAAAAGCTAATTTGTCCAGGCTGTGCGCTCGCTAAAATCGCAATGCCAGATATCAGACAATTCGCATCACCACGCAATTCAAGCTGTAGTTTTTCGGCTATCTGGGCAAGAGAATATGACTGAGTCATCATAATATTTGCTTGTAATAATGAATAAGGGCCGGTTATGCACCAGCCCTTTAGCTATCAGTTTAATTGCTTCAATACGTCGGAAGTAATATCTAAGCTATCGTTAGAGTAGACTAGGTCATTCTTTGGCATAACGAAATCATAAGATTTGTCTTTAGCCATTTTAGCGACCACAGCACTTAGTTTATCCATAAAACCTTTCATCGCTTCGTTTTGTGCAGCGAATAAAGCTTGTTGGAAATTCATTTGTTCTTGGCGAAGGCTTGCACCTTTTTTTTCAATTTTATCAGCTAGAGCTTGCGCATCTTTAGGACTCATAACAGCACGATCACGCTCAATTTTTTTAATATCCGCTTGAAGTGTAGCATTTGCTTTAACAATCGCCTTCTTACGAGCATCAAACTTACTTTCTAAAGTTTTATTTATGCCTTTAATTTGTGATGCTTCACTAAAGATTTTTTTCATATCTACAAAAGCATAACCCGCTGCCATAGATGATAAAGACCAAACAACTGCCAACATAGACACAAGACCAATCAATCCACGTTTCATAACACACACTCCTTTTATTAAACCAAAGAACTGGTTGAGCATCCTAACAAACCGTGTTGCGGTCGTCTATAAAGATGAGGTCGTAAGTTGGGTGGTAGGGGCGAGGCCACTGTGTGTAAGCCAGCCCCGCCCTTTCAACTGTATATCGATGTTATTCAAAGAGGGCGCAACGTAGCAACTGTCTTGAAGCTTAAGCTTCAAGACAGTTGCTACATCAATCAGTAGAGGCCGGGGGCGGGGCCCTGTCCCCACCCTCCTAAGACTACAGGGTGCACCTAATAAAAAGCTTAGCTTTCTGGCATTTTCCTGAGTGCGCAAATCCTAATTAGCTTTTTTGAATTTTATTACTATACCTGACAGTCGATGTAAGCTTTACTACTATTCGCACCTCAAGGTGCGACAGGTGTATACCTCTCGACCCTCAAGATGCGAAGTTTTAAGTTTCAGCTTGCGAGCAGTGGCCCGATGACGTTCCGCAAAAGCGAAGGAATAGTGGGGCTCTTTCGAGCTTTTGTGATTGAGGACGCGGGCTAATGCGAGTCAAGATGGAACTTACAACTCGC
>JBDNGR010000250.1:0-2381 GCA_041689165.1 Coxiellaceae bacterium | reverse complement strand
TTTTCCAAGAGCTCTTTCTCTTTCACAACATCTCCTAAATCACCCACAGCATTGGCTAAGTGTCCTAAGGTTCTCGCCACCTCCACATGCTCTTCCGTTTTATATTGCGCCACATGAATCCGCAGTGCTTTTTCCAAGAGCTCTTTCTTTCGCGCTACATCCCCTAAATCACCCACAGCATTGGCTAAGTTCATTAAGGTCTTCGCCACCTCCACATGCTCTTCCGTTTTATAGTGCGCCACAAAAATACCCAGCGCTTTTTCCAAGAGCTCTTTCTTTCTCGCTACATCCCCTAAAGCACCCACAGCATTGGCTAAGTTAGCTAAGATACTTGCTATCGCTCGATATTTTTCTGCACCATAGTCAGTTTCTTCTCGCTCTGTTTTAAAGTCAAAACCTATGAGCGTAAGTAAAGCTTCATAATAAGCTTTAGCCTTCAGTAAGCTATTCTCAGTACCCATTCGAGACTGAAGAATAGCGACTCGTTCAATCAAAGTACTCTTCACTTTTGCAATCTCACTCAAGCTTTCTTTGGTAATTAAACACGTAACGAGATGGTCTAAATGCATCAGTAAATGACTTTGCTGCTGAATGACTTCATAATCATCTTCTTTTAACTCAGCTTCTATGGTCGTTAACAAAGCTGACATCAAGGCCACTTCATTTTTGCGCTCATGCAATCGAATCACTTCTTGCAAGAGTTGGTGCATGCCATAACTTAGGCCTTCACTGTATTGAATCAACGAATGCTCACGCAGTAATTTAAGAGCACTACTTAAATCTCTTAAGCTACAATTAAGCACCTTGAGCATGAGTTCGAAGGGAATGTCTGTCGATAATAAATAAGCACTGTAGTGCAATAGTTTTTGCGCCAGTTCTGCTTGTGCTTTAAGCACGGGATCGGTTGCTGATGACAGTTTTTCAATCGATAGATGCCAGGTGGTGTAAACAGCGTGCTTGCCCTCATCTTCTTTGAGTGGCCCGCACAGATCCGGCGCTGCTATTTCTAACAACTCCTGCTGCAGCTTTTGATGCGCTTCGTAATCTGCCATATAAGTTTCAATCGAATAGCGTGGGGTCTCAGCGATATAAGCAACGGCTTGTGTTAAAGCCAACGGAAAATCATAAAGCAAAGCGGCTAGTTGATTAGGGGATTCTTGCGCTGCCGAGGGCAACCATTTCTGAATATAGGCAATCGATTCTGCTCGATCAAAGTCGCCTAATTTCACTGGACGTAAAGGTGAAAGTTTCCAATCATCTGCTCGGGTGGTAATCAGAATATGACACTGCCGATATTCCGTTTGCGGCAAATAATCTTTGATGACGGCATAGCTTTCCACATCATCTAATACCATCAGCCATCGACGATGCTGATGCTTTCGCGCGCAATGATCATATAAAGCCACCATAAGCTCTTCATCTCTTTTATAATTCTGTTCAGCTAAACCTAAATCTCGCGCCAAAGCCCGAAAGCTCAAGCTTGGATCTTTGGCATCGATCCAGTAAATTTCGGCATAGTCTAAAGTGATAGCACCAAGCTTTTCTTTGCGTTGTGCACGATTAGCATATTCCACCGCAATTTGGGTTTTACCTACACCACCTAGACCACTAATGCACTGTCCAACAATACCTCTGCTTTGAGTCGTTAAATCAAGAGCTAATTTCTCGAGAATAATCTCTCGACCCGTGAAATAAGAATCGCGGCGAGGTGGATGCCATTTAGCGGGAACAGCTGAGGGTTCAGGGGCACCAAATTCAAGCCGGATACCCATACCTTCGAGCTGTCTCAAGATTTCTGTAATTTCAGTATTGCTATCTCCACTGAAAGAAACAGGTATTAAACTCAAACATCTTACGAGTTCATCTAGCCTAGCCCAATCTTCATCGGAAAGACGTTCTAGGTCTCTAAGTCTAATGCCACATGATCTGAGTCTTTCGAGCACACCACCTGCAACAGCTCGACTTCCTGTATCTGATTTCTTTAGTATGGTCACGGATGCTTGCGCTGTTATTATTTTAGCCGGATTTGGAACAGCTGCTGTTACTTCAGCTCTAATCACTCCTGCTTCTGACGTTGTAAGAGATGGTGAAGGTGCATAAACTCGAGTCGCTCCAACCCCAGCACCCAGAAAATAAAAACGACGACCTGTTTCATCAATTTCTGTATATATTTCTTCCAGGCTACGCATAATAGTTCTCCTTCTTAAAATTAAGTTTGTTGCACGCGGTCTTTCAGCACTATATATACCCATCGCACCTCAAGATGCGAGTTGTAAGTTCCATCTTGACGTCGCATTAGCCCGCTTCCTCAATCACAAAAGCTCGAAAGAGCCCAACTATTCCTTCGCTTTTGCTCAATCCTCATCGGGCTACTGCTCGCA
>JBDNGR010000249.1:0-2712 GCA_041689165.1 Coxiellaceae bacterium | reverse complement strand
ATGAATCCCATGCTTGGGTGAGCTTCTTGTCCAAAGCCACTATTTTCATAAATAGTGATACCACTCTTTACTAAAATTCCATGAGTTGAGTATGTATTAGGTTTGCCGCTGACATAATTTGTAAGTCGATTGAGCACCAGGCTTACTTCACCAGGATATCCAGGCACCTTGAACACCTCATTAAGAATCTCACTTGACTCTGCTGGGCTAAATTCTACGATTCTACCAGTTGCCGTGGATCGATCGTCAGAAATTTTAAGCTGCCTGCGCTGTATTAAATCTCGCAGCTGCGCATGGGTAGATAACTTCTTTTCAAGTTCATTAAGCGATGGAACCTTAATCTTTAGGACGCTACACGCCACATGAATAGTTGCAGTTAGCCCATTCGAAGCATCCGTGAGCTTCAATTGCTTGCGATCATCACTTGTCGCGGAGGTACCTTCCACGCCGACATAACTGCCATCGCTTGCTAAGGTAATACTTGAATATATTTCATCCTTGATCGTTGCGAATTTCACTGATCCTAAACTTGCAACATCTTTCGCACCTCTACCTAAAAGACCGCGAGAGTTATCGCCTGCGTGAAACTGCTCATTGGCTCCACCTAAAATCGTAAATTTCTCAAGAAGGTCTTCAGGCGAAAGACCCTTTGCGCTATCAACAACCCCAATATCTATGATGCCAGTCTCGGAATTCTGCTTTGAGATAGTGACAAAAATCGGCCCTGGGTTTTCTGCATAGGCATCGTCTGCATTTGTAATGAGTTCTAGAAGCGCAAGCAATACATCACGCCGAATTGCTTGTTCCCCATCCTGTGCAAACGCGTTGGATGTGTACTTTACGTTGCCACTTATCATTATTTATCTACCTTTGTTTTTATAAACATTGATATTACGTCAGCAAATTTAATCAATTCTTTATCTTGAAGCACATTGCCCGCACGCGAGACTTCCTCCACGCGCGACTTCCAAATCGGGAGTGGACTCCCAGGTGAGCACGTAAGGGCCTCGGCTAGTTTGAAAATATCTAGCGAACCATCTCGCAACCAGTTTTGCCAGGCCTTCGATTCATGCAATGACTTGCGTCGCTTTTCGTGAAAGTTGGTACTTGCCGCTGCAACCGGTCCTTGAGAATAGACCTGCTCGAAAATTTTCATATACATTTCAACCCACTGAACGCCCTGAGCGGTCAATTTCCTTGCGTTAGCGTGTGTCTTATGAACTAGACCAACGTGATTTTTTGCCTCGACAGCTTGTAGTGCTTTGGAAGTTTTTTTATAGTCAGGTAGATCTGGGCGGGTGCGCCAACCAAGCCGGGCAGGAGCAAGTTCAAAGGCTTTGATGTATATCTGTTCGACATCTATCTCTGCATCGGAACCGCCTAGCAAATATAGTGCCCAGATAAATACATCTTGGTTATTAGGTTTGATCGCCGGAGGTGCTGATCTTATTATTAATTTCTCTCCCATGACGAGAGCTTATTGGCTAAAGCTAACAATTTTGCATCTAGGCAACAGGTAAAATGACTCTTCGGATCTCCTGATGAACAACCAGCCTTAAACTCAAGTGAAACCTTGGTTCAGAGTATTGAATCATTCAATCTGAAACACAACTCAATTTAAAGCTTCATAAATGTGACTGCACGTCTTTAAGCTTGATTAATGCGTATCTGCTATAAATTCCTTCAAGCCTATTGCTTCTATAAACTTCTCAGCTATGAAATGTGAGCGTATATTTACGAATTCTGCCGACCATGTTTCGAGTGAAACTGGGATATCTTCTTGCATTCGCTCCAACAGCTTTCGAACCTTTGGAGGCTCGTGCTGATCAATTGCAGCCAGGCTCTTGGTTAATATGTACCGCGATTTTATGTACATAGACTGCTTCTCACCGGGCAGTAACTTTGTTTGCTCTCGATGATCAGACGAAAATACCAAGGTTAAAGCACCTACTGAGTTGAAAATGAGCCGGTTCTCTTCGCTAACTTACTGAAAAAAAGTTTGACCATAGACGTGATCCATATCTATGCCTGGTTTTGACTTAGAGACTGTTCTTAAATACGTACTTAGTGGTTCAGCATAATCTCCTGTCTTAGCCATACCGTCCAGGTATCTACTTGTAATAGCCAAGACCATCCGCAATTTTCGTCCATGGCTTGATTTTGAGTAGTCCAAACTGGTTACAGATTTGATTATTAAGTCATAGGCATCAGCAATCTGAAGGAGTTTAGTATTCTTGGTTGCTTCTAAAATTTCCTCTTTCGACGCGGTTGTCTTGAGTGCTCGAATTGAGTTACACCAATTTGGAATCATTGACTCGAAGGTGGCAGTTCTCTCTCTTGCAAAGTTATAAATAATGAATCTGCGATCTACCAGATCGCATAGATACTCAAAGTTATTTAAGTGTCTGCCCGCTAATATCACGGGAATGTGTTGACTGCCATTAAAAAAACGAGTGGCTTCAAGAATTGAATTATGTGATTTTGAATAAATTCCATTTGTGGTTTCTTGATAGGTGACGCTCATCTCCAGCAAAGAGTTTGCAAATTTAGTTATTTGAGCGTCAGTCTCTAGCTGCTTTTTCCAGAAAGTTAGAAGTTGTTCAGTTCCGTTCAATTTAGTTCCTGAATCGCTGATTGCCCAATATTTAATGAATGATTCGGTAGATTTAAGTGCGACTCGCTGTGCTTTATCCACTTCGGCTGACATTGCCT
>JBDNGR010000248.1:0-2388 GCA_041689165.1 Coxiellaceae bacterium | reverse complement strand
TTTTACCCGGCCATAATAATCTGAAATAACCCCAAATATCGGAATTAATATGATTAGAAGCCCTAAGCTAATTGAATTAATTAATAATGACTCGTGATTAATTAAACTATTAATTGTTGTCATATGAATAACAGCATAAACAAAAATTAAAATAGTTGTGCATGTACCAAATAAAACGAGAAAAAAAACCATTAGCGAATCAATTGCACTAGATCTAATAGTGTACAAAGCCTCCTTTAAAATATCATAAATTAATCTTTTTTCATTGCGTGAATTTTCTGTAATAAACTCAAAACTTTCAGGAATTGAATTTCTTATCCAAAATCCAACTAACATAGTAACAAAAGAAATTACAAAAGCTAGTCGCCATCCCCAGTCTGGAATAAAATGATTATTTATAGCGTAAAAAAGCAACGCGCCCACTAATGAGGCAAATAACATTCCAGTATTAACTCCAAAAGCTGCCCAGGAACCATAATATCCCCGGTTGTTTTTTTCGCAGCTTTCAATTAAAAGTGAAATGGAGCTAATGTATTCGCCTCCAGCAGAAAAAACTTGAAGTAATCTTATAAACAAAAGAAGATAAACAGATATAATGCCTATCTGTTTATAAGATGGTAGTACTCAGCAATTATGGGTGAATGAAAAAAGTCGCGTGCAGCAAGGGATACAGAGCCATTGAAAAAATAAGTTTCGCGCAAAATGCGTGATTACCAACAATAAATAAAGCCAAAAAGGTTGTATTTTCATAAAAAATTTCGCAAAATCGGTTCAAATAAACGTTCCCTGTAAATCTATCATGTCCATTAAAAAACATTTGAATTTTGACGCACTGCGACAGGCACTATCGGACCTTCTATATAAGATAGACGACCCTCGGCAAAAATCAAAAACCAGCTATTCTATCCATGATGTTGTCATGTCTGGGTTTGCTTGTATGTTTTTGCAATGTCCAAGTCTTATGGATTTTCAACGTAGAATGTCCGGGTGGTTTGGTCGGAATAATCTACAAACGCAATTCCGGGTAGTTGATACGCCAGAA
The DNA here is from genome assembly GCA_041689165.1 of Coxiellaceae bacterium. Taxonomy (GTDB): domain Bacteria; phylum Pseudomonadota; class Gammaproteobacteria; order Coxiellales; family Coxiellaceae; genus CAIQCE01. The sequence goes on along the minus strand of JBDNGR010000248.1, from coordinate 1,346 downwards.
AATACTGCTATGCGTGATGGGATTGATAAGGTGGATAGCCAGTTGTTTGCTCCATTATTCAAGAACTACGTAACCCGATTGCAACGGGACAATCAGTTAAAACAATATCAGTTTTTATCGGGCATGTATTTATTGCCCTTGGATGGGACTGAGTATTTCTCATCAAAAGATATTTCCTGCGAGTGCTGCCTGCAAACCCCTTCTCGCACAGGGGTTGTCACCTATTCTCATAAAGTGGTGCAGGCAGCTATTGTTCACCCTGGCATCAAGCAAGTGATACCCTTGATGCCAGAGCAAATATGCAACACAGACGGAAGTGTAAAGCAGGATTGTGAAATTAATGGTGCGAAACGACTGATGCTGAAAATCAAAAAAGCGCACCCAAGAATGACTTTTATCCGAACAGGAGACAACTTATATGCGCACACCCCATTTATCGAAGAAACCATAGCACAGGGAGATCACTTCCTTTTTGCTATGCAACCAGGAGACCATAAGGCGCTGACTAAAACCCTTAAAGAGGCTGTGTTTTTAGAGCATCGTGAATTGGATAAAAAAGGGCGCAAGCTCACCTATGAATGGATTGAACAACAACCTTTAACTTCTGATCCCAATAGATTATTGGTCAATTTATTACGTTGCCGTATGACCACTAAAGAAAAAAAAACGCCAGAAACGACAACAACGTTTATTGGAACATGGATTACGGACTTACCCATTACTATAGATAACATAGGATTATTAGTCAGTGGCGCCAGAGCCCGATGGCGCATAGAGAATGAGTGTTTCAACACTTTAAAAAACCAAGGCTATCAGATTGATCATAATTTCGGTCATGGCTCAAAAAATCTTTGCTTTAACTTTTACATTTTGACATTACTGGCCTTCTTCACGCAACAAATCGGAGACCTATGTGACGATGCTTATCAGGCCGGGCGCAAAAAAATGGTTACAATGAAGTCATTTTGGCAGGAAGTTCAGGTGCTATTTAATCGATACCTCTATGAATCTTGGTATAAATTGCTGGAGCACTTAACGTATAATACGCACACATTCATTATGCCAGAACCAACAGGGTAAACGTTCACTTTTAATATCCACGGGCTTTTCAAACACCGCGACCTACGTGTGCTGTTTATCGCCCACAGCTAATTTATGCGCATTATTTGAGCCAAAAACAACATCGATCGGGTCTGAGTTCAGAACGAAATTAGCGACATTTTCCTGACTTTGAGGAGATAATCCTTGATTTTACAAAACCAGACGATCTTTTTTTGAACACCAATTTTTCCTGATGCAGAGCGAGTGTTCAGTGGATTTGAACCGTGCCGAGATTAGCTGGGTTT
>JBDNGR010000247.1:0-1784 GCA_041689165.1 Coxiellaceae bacterium | reverse complement strand
TCTTTTTGCAAGCATAGCCATCACTACGGTAATAATATTTTCGATAAACCTCAACATCTTCAATTTAGTAGACCTTTGCAGTAGATTCTAACTGCCGTTTTTAGGATTATAGATTATGTATACAAAATTGCTCATAAGAACCAAGGATTTCAATAAGTGATAGTAAATACGTGAAATTTGAGATGCCGAAGTTGAGTCTCACTAAGGCAGAGGTCTTGAGCTAAGAGAGGTTAACCGAACGCTATCGCACATCAATACTAAACACTGGATCACTTTTCATTTACGCCAGATCTGTCTATGAGCTAAAGCTGACCAACATTGACTTGCAAAACTTGATAAAGCCCTTGATGTCCGTAAGCTTCAACCACACTACCATCGCGCGAATAATTTTTACCAAGATAATTGTCTAGATTAATAATATGCGGCTGTGACGCAATTGCTTCGTTCTGATCGTGCCCGTGAACATAACAAATCAATTCATCTGCCATATCGATCGAATTTAGCTGTAATGGACGTTGTAAAAAATCATATAGTCGATTCCAAATCAGCAAATACAGTGGATGAGCTTTGGTCTCGGCTTTGGAAAGAAAATTATATTCTTTCATTTTAAGTAAATCATTGTACAAAGCTACGACACCACCACGCTGAGAAGCTGTTTGATTGATTTGATCAATACAAGTGGCAAGCTGATGGACCGTCGCAGCCTTGAACTCAGTACTACAATAGTCGGCCAAGCGTTGCAGCGTTTCCAAACCTACCGGAGCGTGAGTATAAAGCGTAATACCACCTTGGTTAGTATCTAAACTGTAACTTAGCAATTTAAAGCGCGGCACATAGAATTCTTCAATTAACTCTACTATCTCGGCAGCCATTTCCGGCACTTGCTGGAGCAATAGTATTAAATTGCCCATGGAGCGACCAAAGCCCGATTTCACTATATAACTCGGTTTTAATTCAAGCCTTCCATTGATAGAAGAGGATTTACTATAGGCATACATGAATTCCACATCATGATTTGAAACGATAATCTCTATAGGTATTTTCAATTCCACCAAACGTTTTATCACCCACAGGGTAAAAAAATCATTGCTACCACGATCACACAAAACATCACCGATTAAGCGAATCATGCCTATCCCTCGCGGATTGGCTGAAGTTTTGTGCAATATTTTCCTGAAAAAATCCAGTTCGATTTTATTCAAATTATTTACAGGTGTTTTGTATATCCGCACCAGTTCAGCATACTCGCCAGGACCAATACCCTGCAAAATTTGTTCGCGAATTAAAAAATGAATTAATTTAAGCGCGTTGCCATGTAAATCACCCAGCGTTAGTTCATGACTTAAGTTAGATAGTAGCTCGACCTCCACCAATACTCGAGGGTATCGATCAAGATCAACATCAGCTTCGATCAGCAACGAACTAAATCCTAAAATACCAGTGTGCGAGTATGATCGTCGCATAAGATGCTAATACGCTTAGTTAAATATTAGTGTCAACTTATAACACATTTTCCTCAGCGTTATGTATTTGGCAAAAATCTTGTAAAATCGATCGTAACTCAGTGAAGAAATAAAGCGCCTTTTATCACTTGATTTCAGTAGCCCAATAATTTTTTTTATGACTTCCTTCACTAATGCTACTTCCGAACTCATGATGACCCTCATTAAGAAAAGCACGATCTTAATTAGAGGGAGAGACAAAAACTACCGTAATTTTGAAAAAGAAAGCTGACCGTTTGGTGAATATATACCTCTCGTACTTCGAGATGCGAAGCTAGGGTT
>JBDNGR010000246.1:0-5135 GCA_041689165.1 Coxiellaceae bacterium | reverse complement strand
GGGGCGCTCCTATAAATACAAGCGCAACCCAAACGTGATTGATAGGACAACTTCACCATGAACAAATTAACCCTCTATCTAAAACTCATGCGCTTCGACAAGCCTATCGGGATTTTGTTGTTACTGTGGCCTACACTATGGGCATTATGGATTGCGGCGGATGGCAGACCACCGTTAAAAATTTTAATTATTTTCATTTTAGGTACTGTCTTAATGCGTGCTGCCGGCTGTGTAATCAATGATATTGCTGATCGCGATTTTGATAAGCATGTGAAACGAACCGCAGATCGACCGCTCACCGCAGGCCTAGTGAGCTTAGAAGAAGCGCAGGTCTTCTTTGGAATTTTAATTGTACTGGCTTTTGTGTTGGTACTGTTTCTAAATGCTTTGACTATCAAGTTAGCATTTGTGGGTGCTTTGCTCAGTATTGTTTATCCTTTCACTAAACGCTTCATGCATTTTCCACAATTTTTTTTGGGTCTAACTTTTGCTTGGAGTATTCCTTTAGCATTTGCGGCGGTGCTTAATACCATCCCACCTGTCGCTTTTTTATTATTTGGCATCACGGTTTTATGGGCGATGATCTATGACACAGAATATGCCATGGTGGATCACGATGATGATTTGAAACTGGGCATTAAATCAACCGCTGTTTTTTTTGGCGACTCTGCTTATCTTTGGTTGGCAGTGATGCAAGTCTTGTTTGTATTACTCTTGGTTTTCTTAGGCATTATGACAGAACAAGCGCGTATTTATTATGTGAGCTGTGCCATTACTCTTTTAGCTTTTGTATATCAGCAGTTTTTAATTCATGAACATGACAGAGATGCTTACTTCAAAGCTTTTTTAAATAATCATTGGATTGGTTTGATTGTGTTTTTGGGGTTGTAGCACGGTCTTGTAGGGGCGGGGCCCTGTCCCCGCCCTCTCAACTGTACATCGATGTTAATTCAAAGGCGACAGGACCAACTTTGCATCTTTATATCACGATTTCAAGATACAAGGTTGGGCTGCGCTGGCGAGTCTTCGAGCAGGCGCGGCCCAACACCCGATAATGATTTTCGTTACAACTTCGTTGAAGCCTAGGATGTTAGGTAGCGCATGTGGCGCCTTGTTTCCATGAGTCACACCATCGTTTTAGCTTTTTCATTTTTGGTAATCATTTTAAACCAAAGGTATGACAAAATGCCTGATGCAAATGATGCGATAAAAATTCCGACCTTAGCAACAGCAAGTCCACTAGAGCCGCTAACAAAGCTTAGGTCGGCGATGAAGATCGACATCGTGAAACCGATTCCTGATAGCAAGCCCACGCCTACGATATGTTTGATATTAATGCCGGCTGGCAGCTCATAGCCTACCCATCTTGCAATAAAGCAAGGCAGCGTAATACCAATCAGTTTGCCCACCACCAGGCCAATGAATGTGCCTAATACTATAGTGCTTTGTAGCGCCTCTTTGAGTAAAGCAACTTCAATATTGATTCCAGCATTAGCTAGTGCAAAAAGAGGTAAGATAAATAAACCGACGGGTTTTTCGAGTGCTGAGCCCCATCTTTGTAAAGGAGTTGTACCATCTGTTGCAACTTTCCGCATTTTCTTTAGTGATAAATATTGTTCATCATCTTCTAAGATAAAGCTGTGCTTATTATAGTGAATGGCCTCGAATTGATGCAGAACTTGTTTGGCTTGGCGCAGAGTTACGCGACTACCTTTGCCAGGACGTGCAGGTATGGTGAATGCGATTAAAATGCCGGCGAGTGTTGCGTGTACCCCAGATAAGGCAGTACAAGCCCAAACAGCAATACCGATTAAAATGTAAGGTAGAGGTCTTTGTATACCGAGGATGTTGATTAAGAAAAGTAATGCTGTTGCACCTAATGCCAATCCAAAATACGCAACACTGAAGTTGGGTGTGTAGAAAAGTGCAATAATGCTAATGGCTCCTATGTCATCAAAGATTGAAACAGCTACTACAAAGGTGATGAGTGATTTTGGAATTTTGTTGCGAAACAAGACTAAAATACCCAAAACAAAAGCTGTATCGGTCGCAATTGGAATTCCCCAGGCATGAGAATAGAAAGTATTATGGTTAAAAAAAGCATAAACTAGTGCAGGTACGATAATGCCGCCTGTCGCTGCAGCCGCAATGACCACCATTTTTTTAGGCGATCGTAATTCACCTACCAAAAAGTCTCGTTTCATTTCTAGGCCGATTAAAAAGAAGAAGAAGGCAAGTAAAATATCATTGACCCAATATTGGACTGAGCCACTAAAATTGTGCTCACCGATACGAAAACCTATTCGGTAATTGATGATATGGGAGTATGCGCTGGCAGTGTGATCATTCGTCGCTAGAATTAAGGCAGCTAGTGCTGCAATAAATAATAATATGCTAGACGAGATTTGGTTTTCAGCAAACTTTTCTACAGGTGATATGATTTGGGAAAATTTTTTCTCGATACGAGTGTGATGAAATACTGACTTTTTGTGTTCGCTCATTTTTTCTTATCGTGTTTTAAGGTTCTTATTTGATAATAAGCGAGTCTAGTCCATAGAGTAAAGATTCAAGCTTAACGACAGCACGACAGCTTAGTAGAATTCCGGGCATAAAGCAGCTGCGGTCAATACTGCTGTGGCGTATAGACAGTGTTTCTCCAGTGCCTCCAAAAATAACAGATTGCTCAGCAACAACACCTGAAATCCTAAGTGAATGAATCGGAGCCTCTTTTGCATTGACAGCGCTAATCAGCTCAGCTGTTTTGCGAGCAGTGCCTGAGGGTGCATCTTTCTTTTCAGTGTGATGTAGTTCAATAATCTCAACTTCATTGAAGTACTGAGCCGCTTGTACCGCAAAATTCATCATTAAGATAGCACCTACTGAGAAATTTGGAGCAATAATGCCGCCCAACTTTTTTTCAGTGCAGCGTGCTTGCAGCAATTTGACTTGTTCTGCAGTAAGTCCAGAAGTTCCAATAACAGGATAAACATGGGCATCAATAATGGTTTGAGTGTTGGCAAAAGCGGCATCAGCTGTGGTCAGATCTAAGACCACATCAGGTTTATGTAGCTCTATTATGGCGCTGAGTTTGTCAGCGCGCCCTGCACCCGCAATGTATTGAAGATCGGAACAAGCGCTAATAGCTTTTACGGCAGCCTGCCCCATTTTTCCTTGGTAGCCATTAATGAGAATTTTTATGGGCATTGAAGGAGTCCTTATCCAATTATGTAGCAAAATTTTCTGCTACAAAATCCCAATTCACTAGTTGCCAGAAGTTGGTCATGTAATTAGGGCGGCTGTTACGAGTGTCAATATAATAAGCATGTTCCCAAACATCACACGTCATTAAAGGTGTTTTACCTTCAGTCATGGGATTGTTGGCATTTGAAGTGGCGACGATTTCTAATTTGCCGTCACGGTTTTTGACAAGCCATGCCCAGCCAGAACCAAATTGTCCGATAGCTGCTTTGTTGAATTGTTCTTTAAAGCTTTCAAAAGGCCCAAAGGCTTCATCCATGGCCGCTGCTAAAGCATCAGCAGGTTGACCGCCAGCTTCTGGACTCAAGCCGCGCCAGTAAAAACTATGATTCCAGTCTTGGGCTGCATTATTGAAGATGGGCCCACTGCCTGCTTTCTTAATAATTTCTTCCAGGCTCATTTTCTCGTATTCAGTGCCAGTTACCAATTCATTTAATTTATCGACATAGGCTTTGTGGTGTTTGCCATAGTGATACTCGAGAGTTTCTTGTGAAATAAAGGGTGCTAAAGCATCCAATGCATAAGGTAGTTCAGGCAGTTTAAACATAGATTTGACTCCGAAGGTGCAATTAAAGGAGACCACACTGTAGCGTATTTTTCGAAAATCATCCAACAAAGTCCTAGGCTATCTCTAGGGCGTGTCCCTAAAGTCTTGTTAGGCTGCAAAAGTAGGAGTGCCGGTAAAAATGTCACACAATTTTCGTCAAATAGTCTAACTATTTTTCCTCACATTGTGTGAAACTTTTCCTCGACCCTTTGCTTTTTCGCCTTAACAAGACTTTAGGGGCACGCCCTAATTGCGATAAGGTTTGACATTTTAGATGCTTTTCACAACAATGAGCGCCAGTTTCCATCTTTATTAGGAGAGAGTGAATGAGCGTATTAGTAGCCCGCAAAGCCCCTGATTTTACAGCACCTGCTGTACTAGAGTCCGGAGAAATCGTTGGTGAATACAATTTGTATCACCAAACCAAAGGCAAATATTCTGTCATATTTTTCTACCCTCTGGATTTTACTTTTGTGTGCCCTTCTGAGTTGTTGGCTTTAGATCATCGCCACAAAGAATTTGCTGAACGTAATGTTGAAGTTATTGCGGTTTCAATTGATTCGCACTTTACCCATAATGCGTGGCGTAACACACCCGTTAATAAAGGTGGTATAGGTGCCGTGCGCTATACAATGGTAGCGGATATGAATCACTCCATTTGCCAAAATTATGGCGTTGAACATCCAAGCGTGGGCGTGGCATTGCGCGGTGCTTTTATTATCGACAAAGATCATGTGGTACGAGCACAAATCGTGAATGATTTACCACTTGGCCGTGAAGTTGATGAAATTTTACGCGTGATCGATGCGTTACAGCACAATGAAAAGCACGGCGAAGTTTGTCCTGCTGGGTGGAAAAAAGGCAAGAAAGCGATGAAAGCATCTCCTGCAGGAGTAGCTGAATTTTTAGCTGAGCACGGTGAAGGCTTGTAATCATTCGTGAAAACTCAACTCTCTCCCATTTGATGGTGTTCTAAGCTTTAGCTAGTGGAGCTTTGAGGGAAAGAGCGCGAAATCAAAATGGAAAAATACCACGCTTTACTCGTGGTATTTTATTTGCTCGTTTGAAATGGAGATGAGTTCACTAGTAAGCTAGGTTTTTCAAGTTATGCTTTAACACTTTCCTGAGCTTCAGAATTAATAATTTTATCAATAAGCTCTTTGCTTAAACCCGCTGCTAGCATTCGTTGAGTTATGGCTAGTTGTGTTTCATAACGCCCCTCTTGATGAGCTTCTTGGCGGCCTTCTACGCGTCCTGCTTGACGCCCCTCGTGTCTGAGTTCTTCTCCAGCTGTCATAGCGTCCTCCCGATAAGTAGATGATGGTTCAGT
>JBDNGR010000245.1:0-2213 GCA_041689165.1 Coxiellaceae bacterium | reverse complement strand
TTCGGGGCTGACTTTAATTTGTGCCTGGGTAAAGCGTTGTTTAAGCCAAGTTTGCAATTCATGGCTATTTAAAGGCCAAAGAGTAAGGCAGGCGCCCAGTTTGTCGATTTGTTGGTACCAACTGCTTCGCACTTGGCTGGCATTGAGTTTGCCCGACACAATAATGAGGAGGTTCTGCTCAGAAAGGGCTGCAAAATATTCACTTAAAGCTTTGGCAGCTTGGGTATCAAATTTGGCCTCTGTGTTGACGATTTCGATAATTTTTTTATCAGAAAATAAATCTTGGCTGGTATTAAGAGAGCTTAACTGATCCCAATTGAAACGAGCTTCCACATGTAGTTTTTCATGTGCTAAGAAAGCTCGGGTCGTAGCAGCTTTAACGATAGCATCACGTGCTTCTTGCTTTAAGAGATGGTCTTCGCCCGATATCAAATAAATAGGCAGCAAGCCTTTTTGCAGATGCGATTCAAGTTGATTAGCTTTGATTTGCATGGTCTGTGACTGTAGTAGGTGGCTTCACAAAATTCGCTTTCGTTTCGCTTAAAGTGAGTTGATCATAAAGCTGGCTTAAAATTATTTGTTCAAGCTGTCCTTGGATCGCGCTGGTATTGTAAGAAGTATAGATTTGCTGTGAGTTTAGAATGACGGCGCGCGTTGCTACTAAACTGCGTCTTGAAATCATACTACGAGCTTGTTTATCGCTAAGGTCAAGATTGGCACTAAAGGTGTAATTAAAAATAAGCGCTTGGTCAGCGGTGGTAATCGCCGGATTGTCACGTGTCAAACTGGTGTCATAGATTTCGAGTTTATAAGGGGCGCTGGCACAGGAATCGACAATTTTGAGATCTAATGAGCTCAGCATACGATTTAATTTGTGGCTAAAACTGCTGCCGGGTTTGGGCGTGACTACGCACAGTTCGTGTAACTGTGGGGGTAAATCCTGTGCCGAGCGTAGATGAAAACCACAGGCTGTTAAATTTAGGCAAATAAGAATAGTGAGACTTGCGCTTAAAATTTTCTTCATAGTACGATATTGACCAGTTTATTTGGAATCACAATAATTTTTTTAGCCGTTTTGCCACCCATGTGGCGTTGAATAGTAGCTTCACTCATTACAGCGGCCTCCACTTCAGCCTGTGAACTATTTTTAGCTAAATTTAATTTAGCGCGCAATTTGCCATTAATTTGAATCACATATTCTACTTCAACGGACTCTAAGGCGCTCAAATCAACCTTAGGCCAATGAGCCTCTAGAATGTTATCGCCAAAGCCTAAATCTTGCCACAAAACATGGCAGATGTGGGGTGCGGTGGGTGATAGTGCTACTAGCAGGATCTCCAAGGCTTCTTTACTGCAATAAAGATTATTTTCATCATCCGCAGGCAGTCGAGTCAGGGTATTGAGCAGCTTCATCGATGAAGAAATAACGGTATTCAGCTGTTTTCGTTCCATATCAGTTGTCAGCTGGCCCAAGATTCTGTGGATTTCTTGGCGGAACTTTTGCTGCTCTGCCGTTAAGTTATTGCTGGCGAAGCTATGAGTTTTTAAGTTGATAGTTTTAAGTTTCTCAGCGACTTCTGTGGCGTAAATCCATAATTTCTTTAGAAAGCGATGGGCGCCTTCAACGCCACTGTCAGACCATTCCAAAGATTGTTCAGGGGGTGCCGCAAACATAATAAACAGGCGTACTGTATCAGCTCCATACTCCTCGATGAGCGGCATTGGCGCTACAGTATTGCCTTTTGATTTAGACATCTTGCTACCATCTTTCAACACCATTCCTTGTGTCAAAAGTCGAGTGAAGGGTTCGTTGGAATTTAAAAGACCTTCATCACGCAATAATTTATGCATGAAGCGTGAGTATAGTAAGTGCAAAATAGCATGCTCTATACCACCAATATATTGATCAACCGGTGTCCAATATTGTGCGCGGTCGTCAAGCATTGCCTTAGTTTGATCACTGCAGCAGTAACGTGCGTAGTACCAGGATGATTCAACAAAGGTATCCATAGTGTCAGTTTCGCGTTGTGCGGGATTGCCACATCCAGGGCAGTTTACCTGGCAAAATGCGACCTCATTTTTGAGAGGTGAGCCCATGCCGGTCGGAATAATATTAGTCGGTAATATGACGGGTAAATCTTTTTCTGGTACGGGGATCGGGCCGCAATTCTCACAGTTAATTATAGGGATTGGTGTGCCCCAGTAGCGCTGTC
>JBDNGR010000244.1:0-3125 GCA_041689165.1 Coxiellaceae bacterium | reverse complement strand
TCGCGAAGGCCTACTAGGTTTCGTTACAATTACTTTTGTGGTAAGCCTGAAGACGGGCTATCTGATAAAAAATATGCAACACCTTAAAACGGCAGCTTCAAGCCATTAGCCCTTCTCGCTATGATTACAACTGCCGTTTTTAGGCTTATGTTTTTTCTCTACAAAAGAGCAAGTACCTCTTCATCAACAACTTGAGCTCCACGACTATCTACGCCATTGGCTAACTCTTGCTCCTTCTTTGCGGATTGGCTATGAGGAGGGCCAAATATGCTCGGACTGGAAGGGTGCTCTAGATAAGCGTCGGTAGGCGCTTGAGAATAAGCGTCGGTAGGCGCTTGAGATATTATACTCGATACATTGGAGACTGCCGATGCCAAATGGGCAGAGGGCTGTGCCCTTCGACTATCAAAAGGAGTCATGGCCACCACTGCCTTAGCTATTACTTGCGCTGCCACGGGCTCAGGCACAGGTGGGTGGTTGACAACCCCTGTAGCAGATAGCAAAGCTGCCACACTTCCTTCCACCTGTTGAGCGGGCTCTTCTAGATCAGCGGCTAATATCGCTGCAACATCATCCTCTACGTCTTGTTGGACTGGTGCACCCTTGATTGCAACAGCTTCGCCTATTGATGCATGATCCTTTTGATCAGCAGCAGCTAGTAGGGCCACAACATCATCCTCCAGATCTTGCTTGACTAGGACTTTTTCGACGGCAGCAGCAGTTCTGTTTGCTCCTGAGCTATGTGTTTCAGGGGTAGAAAGCTTGCTTGCCAAAGATTCTCCGTTTGTATGTGGCGTGTCAACAGTATGCCCGGTAGACAGACTTTCTCTTGATTTCGCTGCAGCTGCAGGGGTAAAAGAAATGCCAGTGAAACTATCTACAGCTAGAAGCTCCGCTACTTCAGGGTCCAATTCTTGAGGTGGCATTGGTGATATGGCCACATCTTTTGGAGTATGCTCACGTTTCCACCCAAAACCTCTGCTGCGCGCATCATGAACGCGAGTGGCGAAAGAGTTTCTGCTCCATAACCACGGTGAGCGCAGCCTATTAAAATCTGGTGACGCGACTGATGCAGCGCGAGCAGGGGTGGTGACTGGGCTAGCTGCGGCTCCTCGGTTAAAAGATAACGGTGACAGGAGGTTAATGGCAGTTCGGAGTAGGGCTGCGCCTAAGGTTCTGGCAGAAGCTGGAGTGTGGTGCGTATGTACTTGGATACTGTTTTTTAGTGGGCTATGAGCTTCCACTCCCCCTGCTACTTGTGTGGTTGCAGCTGGGGATGATGGCAAAGCAGCTTGAGCAGGGTTCTCTGACGTAGCAGGGGTCTCTGACGTAGCAGGGGTCTTGGTCTGAAAAGCTCTCCAATTTAGCGCTGATTCTATAAGCAGGTAGAGCGTTGATATTCCACCTGCTATAAAAATGGCAATAGATAGAGCATGGCTAATATGAGCGAGCGTTAACACCCATAATGGTGCTGAGGCACCTAATGTTCCCACTACAAAAACAATAGCAAGTGCTACTAGCAGACCAGCTTACATTATGGCAGCGAGTCGTAAGTAGTTTTTAAAGTTTTTCATTAGATTTGTCATATTTTCTTCTCATTAATTAACAGATGTTATATCTAAGCTTTACGGGTACCAGAAGCGGCGCCAGGTCCAATAGCCCTAAAAGAAGCTGGTCTTAAAAGGTTTGAGGTCTTTGCGGTAAGAGCTCTACTAGCACAAGTAGCTGCGGTTCTAGTGGTAGCTGCTGTAGCAGCATCATCGAATGTAAGACTAGGGAGCGTATCTTCAATGTCTAAATTTAATAGGTGGGTGGCAGTAGGACTTGCTTCTGCTTCAAGTTTTTTCACAAAAGCTTTTGCAGCACAGTGAATAGCAAGCACGTTCGATTCTGCATTCAAAAGCAAGCTGCACAAAGGTGTTAACTTATCTAGAAATTCAGAGCTACTGAAAAAAGTTTTTTTGCTAAACGCTGATTTACTTTTAGCTAAAAGCTCTGCTATTACGCCCTTGATTTCATCTATAACACGCTCATCATCTGCCTCTTCAGCAATATTGATGACTAAGTACATAAATGCTCGACGTCTGTCGAGTTGATTGGGGGACGTGCTTTCACCTTCTTTAGTCCGGAGGTATTGATAAACATTATATAGATGAGTGGTCGCACTGTTAAAGCTATTGATGTAGGTCGGGCTGTATAGTTCACGGATTAATCCCATTAGTTCGTCATAAGTTCTGAAACCTTCGAGTGATATAAGAGGTTTTAGCTGTCTAGAACACTCCATGATTAGACGATCACTGGGTAATCTTAATTTGCTAAGATCAAGCGGATTCTTTTCCGTTGACGGTAAAAGAAAAGCCATGAGCGCCAGTTTTTCGGCCAAATCACTGTCTTTTTTAACAACAGCTGAATCGGTAGGCCAACCCTCTCGTAAGTAAATGTGTAGCATTAATATGCCATTGAGATTTAGAACGTTAGCCGCTTCTGAAAATTTCTCTTTAGCTAAAGTATAGTTTTTGTCTTTATGAGCTATCATGCCCGCTTTGTAAGCAGTCATACCTGCTTTAAGTTCCACATCTACCGTTGGCGGTGTTGAGGTGAATGGTAAAGCTCTTGCAACGCCTGGGCCCCGAGCTGTGCCATATGGAGGCGCTCCTACTCCTGCCCCTCCTGCCGCTTCTGCCGCTTCTGCCGCGACGAGTGAAGTTTCGGTCGTTTCTTTTTTTCGTGCGGCTAGGGCTGCTTGAGCAGCTATGCTCGTACCTTCTGTAGGCACTCCGCCTGTTGCTGCCGCCCGCGTATCAGTTATAGGACCCATGCTTATGACCTCGCTGTCATTATTCGTTTGATTGGGAAATGTTATTATTTTTGTAAGAAAAATCGCACAAAGACTAGCGGTCGCTCAGACTACAGTCAAGCGATAATCACAATTTCCTTACAGCAAAAATCCTACGTAAGCTCACGAACCGGTTAGTATGAACAATAAAACGAGCACAGAACCCTATAATTAATTGATGTTTGCGATGAATGAAGTCTAATGAGTAATTACCTGAACGCATCGCTAACGTTGTGACTAAAGAAAACCGCGGTTCATACTTATACCAACTGTCAAACCAATGGGTGGC
>JBDNGR010000243.1:0-5849 GCA_041689165.1 Coxiellaceae bacterium | reverse complement strand
TAAAGCTGCAATCGCAATCAAAACCACAGTGACAAGGCTCATCAACAACTGACGCAGTGTCATCGCTTTAAAATAATCACGAATAGATTGAATAATGCCTTTATCACGTGGCTTACTAAGAGCTTCTCCAAAACTACGTAATCTCTTAACCAGCGAAAAACCGTCTTGGCTAATAAACGCGAGTGCTAAACCGACGGCAGCCAATGCACATGGAATTGATATCCCTAATCCGCTAGTCACGCCAAATAAATTTAGAAGCGTTTCAACGGCTAAATAGGCACCCCCACCTGCAGCAAAAGCTGCGATGAGCGAAATAAGTCTACCCGCAAAATTAAACCATTGATAAGCCCGTTTCTGATAAGCTTGCGCGAACCAGAACTCTCTAACATTCAGCCAAAAGAAATTCCCAAATGAAGAGCGTTTCTTTTCCGCTATTTCGCGAGCTATTTTATTTTGTGCTTCATTCAATAAAACTGGTGAATCTTGGTCATCATCTTCGACCTCTTCTTCACTATTCATTCGCTTCCATAAGGTCACGCCATCCTGGATCAGATAAAATACAGCGACCACAATGGCGACTAAGATACACGCACCTATAACACCCGCAACCATGGCCGTGCCGAATGCACCCATTAACGCCTGAAAGCCTAGTACGGCATCGCTAAATGCTGCAAAAACCGCGAGAAGGATAAAAAGAATTGAGACTCCACCCATGAGCAATCTAAGATAGATTGAGCGCTTATTCGTGGTGGCTTGTTTTTGTTCCATTACTGGTGCTTTGTACCTCTCTATTCTCAATGATGACTTACGGTTCCAACTGAAGCTTTTAGAATAATCGCATCTTTAGCTTAAACTAAACTTAAATGATTGAAAAAAATATACCGGGATTTAACATTGGACCGCGTTTAAGCCGCGGCCCATAGCTAAAATAGGCAATACTGAGAGATTAAGCGCGTTGCTGGATAGCAACTCGAATTAAACGCGACCATTTTGACATTCCCTGTTTTAACTCCATACGCGCCCGAGTCAATTTATGACGTTGATCCTTCAAGTGTTGATGGTATTCTCCAACTTTATCGCGAACTGAATCTATGCTCTGCTGCTTTAGCTCACGATAACTCTTTTCCAAAGCTTCTATTTGGTTGAACAACTGTGTCAGCTTTTCGCGCACAGGATCAATCGTATACTTTAAATACTCGGCAAAAGCATCAGAGCTTTTAGCAGCTTGTAAACGACTTTCATCCACTCGCATTTGATACTGAAAAATCTTAGCATCACTGACACGCTTCAAATCCCGAGCCAAGCCAAAATAAGAAAGAAAGCGAATTAACCACTTGGTAGGATCGTAATGAAAAAAACGAATCCCATTGCGATAATCAATTGGAAATTGATGGTGGAAATTATGAAAACCTTCACCATAGGTGAATAAAGCGGTAACCCAATTATCACGGGCCGATTGACCTTCGGAATAACTACGCTTACCCCACAAATGGCAAACTGAATTGATACAGAAAGTGAATTGTTGGTTTAAGGTCAGGCGTAACGCACCAGCGATAATGAAACCACCCAAGGCATCTGACCAGCTCATAGCAATCAGTGTTGGCAAAACAAAGCCTATCAAAGCTCCCAACAAGACGAAATGACGATGTTGCCAGGCCACCAGTGGATCATTTTGCAGGTCTTCCACATTATTAAAATCCCGCTTACTGGCATCCAAATGAATCAGCCAACCCATATGCGCATGCCAGAAGCCTTTTTTGATATCATAGGGATCTTTGTCAGTATCGGTATAACGATGGTGATTACGGTGATCTGTACACCACTCTAAAGCACTACCTTCAAAAGCTGCCGCACCAAATAACAGATAAAACAGCTTAACTGCTGGGTGAGCCTTATAGCTCAAGTGAGAAAACAGTCGGTGATAACCGCCGGTGATGGAGGTGCCAGTTAGACCAATATAGATCAAAGCCAACACAATAGTCTGCCAATGGATCGCATGATGAGCCGCAATATAAGCTGTTCCTATAACCGCAACCAAAGGGACGATGGTTAGAAACAGGGTGTTAGGCCAATTAATTTTCTTCATAACGCTTTTTTTTACTCCTAATTAAATCAATCAGTTAGGGCTATGATCAAATGCCCCCTGTCTACAAAACGCCCAAAGTTTAACATAAATATAAGGGCTGTGTATTCAGAGTCTATTGTGCGTCACCTAAGATGTTGGGGTCTTAGGCGGCGTAGGGGCCAGGCTCCGTGCCCGCCCTCTCAATTGTACATCGATGTTAATTCAGGGAGGGCAGGCACCGGGGCCTGCCCCTACAACCCGACCCAGGGCTCGTTGGTCTTAAATGATTCGCAATCTATTAAGTCGCTATAAGGGGGCTATTGCCCCCAAACAACAGTACGATTCTTTAGCGAGCTTTGCGGTAGTAAGAATCGGATATTCTCTGGTCTTCTCGTAGTTGTGATCGAGCTTTCACAACAGGATTAGCAAGACTTGAGCTACGGCCGCTCACGCGAATAGTCTGAGTAGCAAATAAACCTCTGCTAACCACACTAGAGCTACGGCCTCGTGCTCCTGATTTAACTGGCTTATCACCTGCGCCACCTCTAACTGCAGCGCCACCAGCACCAGGCAAGCCATGTACTTTTTGTGCTACAAGATCACGCGCTGTTGAGACGCGGGCAGGAGACTTTCCTGCTCCAGCAACAGCAGGAGCCCTGGCTACTGTAGGAGCAGTTGTAACAGAGATAGAAGCCAATACCGGGACGCCCGCAGCTGCAGCAGGTGGAGGGGATACAGCTTGTGCAGCACGCCCTCTTGTCACTACAACTACTTTTCTTTGATCTCGGCTTAGCTCAACAAGAGCGCCAGGTGTTGATCTAGTAACTACGGCTTTAGGTTGAGCACTAGTCCTACTCGTGCCTGGATCGCTAACAACAACGTTCACAGGGATGCGACGAGCTTCAGCTCCAGCTGATCTGGCTCGAGCAGGTGAAGCAGTAATTACAAGCTCCGGCTTTACAAGCTCCGGCTTAGTATTTACACGCAAGCTCATGTCTCCCCTGCTAAGAAACAGCTGGCGAGGCGCCATAGCACTCACTACTGTCGGTGGTGACTGAGGTGGTGATACAGTGGCCGATCTGTTTACTGAGGCCTCTAATAATATTTTTGCTTCCACAACGAGACCGCTTGCTAATGATTTATTCGACAATCCCTGAGGAATAATCCTCATTAGATCATAACTCAAAGCTGAATCTCCTTTAGCATCCATGCTCAAAGCTGAGAAATTGTTGCTTGCACTGCTAGATTCAAGTACACGTTCAACCTCAGTAATCGTTGTTTCAATCTCAGCCACCAGGGTTTCTAATGTACTTAGCGCTTTCGAAGACAAAGGCGATCTTGGAGGACGTAGCCATTCAACAAGTGTTGATAACTGGATATCTAATCTAGACAATGCTTTTTTCAGTGCGAAAAAATCTTTAGTCTCAGCAGCAAGAAGTTCTTCGGCAATTTTCACTACTCTTTTTGCTTCAATTTCTTTCAAAGCAAAAGCTGCTGCAGCTTCAATCGCTTCAGCCTCTTGATAAGTCTTCACCTGTGGTCTTCCGGCAAGATTTCCTAAAATACTGCCTGCTCCTGCATTATCAACAAGAGGAAAGTGATTAGGAGTTAGTGGAAAAACTGCAGCATCAAAGAGAGAAGGACTAATCATCGTTGCAATAGCCATCCTCATTGCTTGCTGAGAGCGTGATTCGACTACAGCTGGATTGGGTGTAGCAACTTTCACTGAAACACCATCAACACTAGTTTGTTTGAAAGCAACAGCACCCAGGCGAAGAATTAAACCTGGAGCACCACCATCCACCGGAATTACAAAAGGAGGCCTTGGTCGAGGCGTTTTATCACTAGCAGGATCATATGCTGCTGGATCACAAGGTGTAACTCCAAAAGTATCACCTCTACCAGCCTCATCTGAACCCTCTAAAAGGTACGCATCCTCTAAGCGAAAAGTTGAATCTAGAGCATCATCAACCACCTCAATTACAAGAGGAGGCCTTGGTTGAGGCGTTTCATCACTAGCAGAATCATCTCCTATTGCACTTCGACCAATGGTCATCACCGGTGTATTATCTAGACCACCAAGCTTAGCAGAGCCAGCTGAGGCTGCATGATCAGCATCAGCTCGACGCTCTGCCATTTCGAGATCGAGCAATAAATTAGAGGCAGCACTAGCAGATACGGCCGTAGAAATCATAGGAGCTGGAGCAACAGCGACAACTGCAGGTATCGCTATAGTAATAGGCAGAACTGGTGCTAGTGGAGTTTCAACCATATATACAACGACTAGACCTTCATCCTCGTCCACTGCATCAGCACTAGCAGCGCGTGGTCGACTTGGAGCAACAATAGCTGTTGTAACAGGAGCTGGAGCTGGAGCTGGAGCTGGAGCTGTTGTAACAGGAGCTGGAGCTGTTGTAACAGTCGGAACTATTCCAGATGCAGATGCAGATGCAGATGCAGATGCAGATGCCGTGCCACTACCCATTTTTTGCTGTGCTGTACGATTAAGTACTGTCGCCACAATAGCTGTGATCACACCTGCTGCTAACGCTGGAATGAAAAAACTAGCGGTGGCTAGAGCGGCTAATGCTGGTAAAACTAAAATACCGAAAGAAAATAATCCGCCGACAATACCTACTGTAACTAATAAAACTGAAAGAACAAGGCTCGATACATACACGGGATTTTGTGCAATCCAAATAGATATTTTTCTGAAAGAGTATCGTGAGATACCGTCATTACCGCGGCCAGATCCACCAAAATCACTATTACTGCCAGCAGTATTATTTTGTTCTAATTTTTCTTGTGTAGGCATCACTCTCACCTCTTTTGTTCGAGAATTAAGCTAAGAATACCACAGAAAACTTAAGGTTTTCTTAAATTACTAATCAGTTTTTATCCCTAACCTATGAATTGAAATAACCTAGACATTAGCTTTAGGGATTTTCAGGCAAGAATTAAACTCATCAGACAAGAAGATGATAGAGAAAAGCGACATGACCCTTGTTAATTAACGATAAAAATCGTTAGCAATTAAAGTTTCGGCAATTTGAACGGCATTCAACGCAGCTCCCTTACGAAGGTTGTCAGCGACAATCCACAGGCTCAAACCATTTTCACGCGAAATATCTTTACGAATGCGACCGACAAATACTTCATCTTGATCAACCGCATCGATAGCGGCTGTCGGAAAGTCATGATCGGTAAAGACTTTCACGCCAGGCGCGGATTCTAATAAACTCACTGCCATTTCAGCGGTAATGGGTTGTTCTGTTTCAATATGCACAGCTTCAGAATGGCCATAAAAAACCGGTACACGCACTGCTGTCGCATTCACGCGAATTGAGGGATCTTCAAAGATCTTTTGGGTTTCCCAAACAATCTTCATTTCTTCTTTGGTGTAGCCGTTCTCAAGAAAAACATCAATTTGTGGAATCACATTAAAAG
Organism: Coxiellaceae bacterium; assembly: GCA_041689165.1. Taxonomy (GTDB): domain Bacteria; phylum Pseudomonadota; class Gammaproteobacteria; order Coxiellales; family Coxiellaceae; genus CAIQCE01. Next base: position 337 of record JBDNGR010000243.1, on the reverse strand, counting down.
CGATTTTTTTGCTCAAATGTTTAACTTCAGGTTCTTGACCGTTTAACAAATCCGCTGTTTGCCGCGCTAGTTCTTCAATAGCATTTTTACCGGCACCCGAAACTGATTGATACGTGCTCACATCAACATGTTTGATTCCGACTGCATCATAAATAGGCTTTAAAACCACTACTAATTGTGCGGTGGAACAATTCGGATTGGCAATAATATTACGTTCACGATAATTAGCTAAGGCATGCGCATTCACTTCCGGCACCACTAAAGGAACATCATTTTCATAACGAAAAAATGAGGTATTGTCGATCACTATACAACCTGCGACGGCGGCTTTTGGCGC
>JBDNGR010000242.1:0-2883 GCA_041689165.1 Coxiellaceae bacterium | reverse complement strand
GCACGGGGGCCCGCCCCTACAAGACCGCGGTTGATTCAGAGAGTGTCGCTTGCGCCCAATACTCCGAATTATTTATTTATAATGAAACTTGCTACGAAGAACCTGTAGGGGCAATACTTGTGTGGGCATTTGGGTGGTTGCCCTCTCAACTGCACATCAGTGCTATTTATGACACACACTCAGCCGAAAGAAGAGTGTGGCGGCGCAGGTTGGGTTGAGCTCGCGCGTTCCAAGTTTAGTGTGCCTGTGAAGGTCCCACTATCTGGGACCTTACCTTCGGCTTTCTTTTCGTTTTCAGGAGGTTTTTCGGCAAACCATGTTGGATCATCATTAGGGGGAGTTGTATCAGGCGGCTGCTGTATGGCTGGATTGCCCGCAAGGGGTTTCGGGTTAGCAGCTGCTAACACGTCTTTATCTTCAGAGCCTTTATACTTAATACCTTTATACTTATTACCTTTATACTTATTACCTTCGGCAAGTAGTTTTCCATCCGTATGCGCTCTACGGAAGCTTTCGATCGCTTCCTTGTCCTTAGCAACAGGGCTTAAATAATACATAGCCACAGAACCCACCATTTTAGTGATGAAAGGAACAGCTACTACGGCGGCTAATAACATCGGTAAGGCAAAGAACAGCGGGCCTGGCAGGACTAAAAAATGAGTTAGCAGGAAATAAGCAGCTGTAGCAAGACCGCCAGAAGCTGTTAGATAAATCCCCAAGTCGATAGCTTTAGTTTTAAACTGTGCTTTACCACGAAATGGAAACTGTGCGAGGCGGGGATTAATGAGATCGCTTGGTGAGATATCTTCATCTTTTTGCCCATACACGCCTGGAGCATTCAAACTGGCTGACATGGCACCAAAACCGCTTAAGCGAATTTGGCGTAGTATTCTGAGAAAGTTTGCGCGCTCGGTGTAGTTGGGCTGAGTGAATAGATGATAGCCGATCCCAGCTAAAGCTAATGCGCCACCACCGGCGACAAGGCCAATAAGCCCCAATAGCGGCAACATGCCGGGTATTAAGAAAGTGGCAATACCTGCCACTGCTAGCGCTGTAAGGCCTAGGTAAGCTAGAAAATTCATTAATCGAGTAGGGCTGCGTTTAGGTAGATTGAAATCGGGGAAGTGTGTATATGCGGCATAGTACGCGCGTAGAGCGACAGCATAATCTTGTTTGTAGAGCTCGCGATCTTTGCCACTTTTGCAGCCAGACAAAGCACCAGGAATGATAATTTCGTAGAGAGCGGCGCGTAGTAAGTTCAAATCACCGAAATAATCGACGCTATTGCTGAGTTGTTGTAGCGCCTTTTTTGCTTCTGGTAAGATAGCTTCAGCAATATTTTCCACTGGTTTCAATGCGTCATGACTGGCAACAGGCAGTTCGATGAGACGCTGATCTTGAGCGGGATCGTGAGTATTTTTAGTAATGAGTAAATAGCGGCCATTATTAATGGGCGTGCTGCTCGTTATTATTATCCAATCAGGGTGTATTTTCTTAAGCCTTTTCACAGCTTCTCTGATTTCTGAGATAAATCGTGTATTACTGTCCTTATGGCCAACTCTCAAATCTAAACCAGTTTGGTATAAGAGATCTTCACCAAATAATTCGTTGAGTAAGGTGTTAATGTAGAAAGTATTTTGGCTTGCGTCGTCACTTATACGCGTCTCAATGTACTGCTCAATATTTTGCATAGTTAAGCGAATACGCTCTTCACTCGAATCCATTGCCATTAAATCAATGGGTGGCGGAGTGGAGCTTTTGTAAGAAGTGATTGTAGTACTACTGGCTGAGGCATTGGCTGTCGTGGTAATAGTGGTCGTGTGGCGTGTAAAATTAGCGAGGCCTGGTACGCCGCGTAAAGTGGCGGGAATTGTGTGCTCAATTGTATTCCAATACTTATCTTGCTTAATTAGATCCTGGGCTTCCATATCAAGTTCATTATGGTCCGGTACCGTTTCAAGCAGATAGTTTTGAATCAATCGATTAAGAGCTTTGAACCAAAGTGGTTTAGGCTCATTATGAATTTTTAAATATTCCGCCTTTTGTGTATCAGTTAAGAGAGTGATAGGTTTTTCGGTACGGTTAATTGTAAATGTATTACCAGTAATTGTCATGGAGCAAATATTGGTTTGTTCAACGCGACCATCATGCCAGGTGAGTAATTGTTCAGCGATTAAGAGTTGTTTTTCCGCTTTTTTATAATCACTAATGCTAGTTGCTTTACCTAGCTCTGTCGCTAAAGTGGCGAATACTGTGCGACTATAGGGTGCTGCGGCATCAGCAGAGCCGCTGTCAATCATAGTTAAAGCGAGCTGTGTGCATTCATAAATACTATTAGCAGCGGCAGTCTTTGCTTCGTCTAAAAGTTCAGGTTCTTGATAGTCCAAAGCAAAAATAGCTGCACGAGCAAACTGCAACATACGAATTTTATAATCGCTTTTGAGGTTGGTTGGTGCAGCCGTTAAAGTCGGGTCAACTTTTTTAGTGATGGTGATTGATCTGTGAACGGGAGCCAGCTGGTCTGTGCCAGGTCCAATGCGGGATCTAACTTCGGTTGCAGCCACAGCAGGCGGAAGAGCCATCATGCTCAGGACTTTAGCGTCTACTGCAGCTTTTTCCGGTACTGCTTCATCCCATTTAGCTGTAAAATGACCGCTTTTCCACGTGCTTATGAGGAGCAGATCTTGCTCTGCTTTTAAAGCAGCGGCGTAGTTCGAAAATTTCACATGATCTGGTAGCTTCTGTAAAGGCATCTTAAACGCTCCTGTTCTATATGCTATGAGTATAGTACTTAATAATTAACGAATTCTTAAGGGCGCCTCTATAAATTGCTCTTTTGCCTTAATACTTTGTTGCACGTTTTTCTCAAATCCTCATTTATCG